>DAIRER010000137.1:0-5668 GCA_036795495.1 Pseudobdellovibrionaceae bacterium
TATTAATATCAGTGAGCATCCTCTATTTAAGCGCAACGAAGCCGATGTCATTTTAGATATGCCTATTACCTATACAGATGCCATTTTAGGAACTTCTGTTGAAGTCCCAACTTTAACAGGCGCGGCGGTGATTCGAATTCCTCCTGGGACAAGTACAGGACAAACTTTTCGCCTTAAAGGAAAAGGTTTTCCAAAAATTGGTGGGTTTGGTTCAGGAGACATGCTCGTAAAAATTATTGTAGATACACCGAACACTCTCAGTGACCGACAGAAAGAGTTAATGCAAGAACTAGCAAAAACATCTCAAGACACTCCCCTGGTGAAAAGCTTTAAAGAAAAACTAAGTCAGCTGACAAAAACAAGAAAGTAGTTTTACACAGATGTATCCACATAAAAAAAATCAATTTTCTTTTACTACTTTACTCATATTGAGCATTATTTATTCGGGTTGCAC
This sequence comes from Pseudobdellovibrionaceae bacterium, assembly GCA_036795495.1. Classification (GTDB taxonomy): domain Bacteria; phylum Bdellovibrionota; class Bdellovibrionia; order Bdellovibrionales; family Bdellovibrionaceae; genus DAIRER01. The sequence goes on from DAIRER010000137.1 coordinate 455, forward strand.
GGTTAAAACTAAAAGACCACAAAAACCAGTAACTTCAATACCCCAACAATCGAACCAAACTACAAAATCAGCTGAAAAAGACGCCAAAGCAACAACCCCGGCCCCAGCTCCCATTTCAGCTGAAATTGAGGCCTCGAATTTAAAATTTAAGGCTCAACAGCTTGAAAAAGAGTCCAAAAACATTGAAGCCCTGGCTCTTTGGAATGAAATTTATCATCTTAACCCTCCTCCTCCTGGTCAACTCGAAGTAAAAAAAGCGATTGAACAAAATATTTTATACCACATAAAAGAAAATGAACTTATTTCTCTACTACAAAATCCTCTTTACGAAGATTTTTATGGGTGGGTTTATTTTCGTTTGGGCGAATTTGCAACAGAGTCTGGGGACTCTTCCTCGGCTCTACTTCACTTTGAATCTGCAGCAAAAAAAATAAAAGACCCCGCTTGGTCGCAAAAAGCACTTTATTATGTTCAAGATATTCAATCCGTACGTAATGTTTCGCCACAAACTATTGGCGTAGTTCTACCTCTTTCTGGGAAAAATGCAGAGGTGGGACGTCTCGCTCTTCGCGGAATTCAACTTGGACTTGGAATGCATTTGGGTGGAAATCGAATAAAATTAGCCATCATAGATAGTGAGGGAAATCCCGATGTGGCTCGTCGTGGTGTTGACCGCCTGGTGCGCGAAGATCAGGTGATCGGCATAATTGGTGATATCGTAAGCAAATCTTCTGTGGCTGCGGCAGCCAAGGCCGACGAATATAAAGTACCGATTCTTTCTTTATCTCAAAAGAGCAATATTACTGAGTTGGGAAACACTGTATTTCAAGCCTCTTTTCCATCAGAGCTTCAGGCTTTTTTTCTTGTTAGAACGGCCATGAAAGAATTAGGAATGAAAAAGTTTGCAATACTTTATCCTAATGATTCCTATGGTGTAGAGATGTCGAATAACTTTTGGGATGCCGCGACCTCTATGGGTGCTGAAATTACGGCCGTCCAAAGTTATTCTCCGAATGAAAAAGATTTTCGTTTTCCCATTCAACGGCTTATTGGAACTTTCTATGCCGAGGCCAGAACGGATGAGTTACAGAAAAAAAGAGCTGAACTTTCTAAAGCAGAACCTCGAAATAAGGGTCGTAGAAATGAAACTCGAAACTTATTAAATCCGATTATTGATTTTGATGCTGTTTTTGTTCCAGACGGTTCAAAAGCATTAGGTCAAGTCTCTGCGATGTTTGCCTACAATGATGTTCGTAAAATGACTTTTTTAGGAACCAATCTTTGGAATACTCCGGATCTTGTAAAAAGGGTTCAGTCTCAGCATGAAATCCTCTTTGTCGACAGCTTGCCCCTGTCTTTAGATTCAACCCCCTTTGCTCGAGAGTTTTCGAACATCTATAGTTCTAATCCGGGACTTGTTGAAACCCAGGCTTATGATGCTGGTTTAATTTACCGAAGGGCTTTGTCCTCTGGGGCATCAAATCGAGATGAATTTGTTGAGTTTTTACAAAAATCACAAACACTTCCTGGCTCTGTGGGCTCCATTGAATCTACAAGTTTCAGGGTTTTTGTTCGTCCGACCTGGGCTTTTGTCTTAAAACAAAAGCAACTAATGCCCCTAGAAACCTCTGAATAATAATAAATATCTTTCAAAAGAAGTCTAATTTTTTTTAACCCAAATTCTTTTTCGGCCTGTCTTATTCTCCAATCGAGACCCACATAGAGGAGGAAATATGGGCCAAGTAGATACAAAAATTATTCTAGATACGAAAACCATAACAGAGTGTAAAAACATGTTAATGAAAAGCAAGATGGATCTTTTAAATCGATTCAATTCTGCGCGATTGGAGTTTCAACAAAATGAACATTCTGGAGATGAAATCGATCAATCCAATGCTCAATTGGTTGAACATACATTTCTTGTAACACAAGCTCGTTATCGATCTCAACTTCTTGAAATTGAACAAGCTCTTTTACGTATTCAAAATGGAACCTATGGTTTTTGTGAAGAAACAGATGAGCCCATTGAAATCGATCGTTTGCTTACAATTCCATGGACACGACTTAGCATTGAGGGCGCAGAAATTCGAGAAGCTCTCTCTAAACGAGTAGCAAGTGCGTCGAAATAATGCTGAGATATTAAGCACTTACATTTTTTTAGTGACAGAAAAAAGTTTTTTCGTAATATGGCCCTCCCGGGGGGGACATACTTATGACTATGAAGGAATTAAAAACCATCAAAAACTCATTGCTCATTCAAAAGAGCGAAATAATTAATAAAGCCGCGGAATTTCGTAACGAACAACAGTCGGTTGTTTCTCTTGCGGATGAAAACGAAGCCGCCACTGTGGTCGTAGAAAAAAATATTTCCATACATCTTCACGAACGCGATCGACAAGTTTTAAAAATGATAGAGCAAGCATTAGGCCGAATGGAATCCGGAACCTATGGTCAATGCGAATCCTGTGGAGTTGACATTTCTCCGAAAAGACTTCTGGTGCGACCCTTTGCTTCTTTGTGTATTGATTGCATGGAAGAAGTCGAATTTCAAAACAATAGCCTACAATAAAACATAGATTTTTTTCTTCAGAATCTATCCAAATGTCCAAGTGGTCTGGTCTAGACCACACAGATGTCAGTCCAATTTTTTAAAACACCATTAAGATTCTTAATTTATACACCGAAGGTATTTGTGATGGAGGATCCAAATGACTTTCGATAAAAAGAATCAAGACGTACCAGCTAATCTACCAATGCTTCCTGTAAGAGATATTGTGATATTTCACTTCATGGTAATACCACTTTATATTGCAAGGGAATCTTCAATTCAAGCCATCGATAATGCTCTTTCCAACAATAGCCTTATTTTCTTGGCCTCTCAAAAAAATTATGCGGACGAAAACCCTACAGCGGATTCAATCTATACTGTTGGAACAATTGCTCGCATTACACGAAAAAGAAATCTTTCTGATGGACGCATTAAGGTTTTGGTTGAGGGTATTGCCAAAGGAAAAATTTTAAACTTTGTTAAATCCACTCCCTATATGGAAGTTCAAGTTGAAAAAGTTGAAGATGTTCCAACCACGGGAACTCCACTTGAAGTTGAGGCTCTTATCCGCGCCACGAAAGAATCTATCGAAAGAATTATTTCTTTAGGTCGCCCACTTAATCCAGACATTCTTTTAATTATTGATGATATTAAAGATCCGGGACGAATTGCAGACCTTATCGCAAGCAATTTAGGCATTAAGGTTGAAGACGCGCAAAGAGTTTATGAAATTCTAGATCCTAAAGAGCGTCTTTCTGTTGTGAATTCAATTTTAACTTCTGAATTAGAGGTCATGCAAATTCAACAAAAAATGAGACCCGGCAAAGAAGACCAATCTAAAACCAATAGAGAGTATCTACTTAGAGAGCAAATGAAAGCCATTAAACATGAATTGGGCGAGGGAGATTCTCGATCCGAAGAAGTCGATGAGCTTAAAGAAAAAATCACAAAATCTGGAATGCCTCAAAATGTAGAAACAGAGGCCTTGAAACAATTGGCTCGACTTGAAAAAATGCACCCCGATGCAAGCGAAGCAAGCATGTTACGCACTTATTTGGATTGGATGGTTGAGCTTCCTTGGAGTAAAAAGACTGAGGACAATTTAGATCTTAAGCATGCTCGACAAATTTTAGATGAGGACCATTATGACCTACAAAAATCTAAAGAGCGAATACTTGAATTTTTAGCTGTTCGAAAATTAAAAACAACTCTTAAGGGGCCCATCTTATGTTTTGGTGGACCTCCAGGAGTTGGAAAAACTTCTTTGGGAAAATCCATCGCACGCGCCATGGGACGAGAGTATTTCCGAATTGCTTTAGGGGGAGTTAAGGACGAGGCCGAGATCCGTGGACATCGTCGCACTTATGTGGGAGCGATGCCTGGAAAAATTGTTCAGGCCCTTCGTCAGGTAAAAACAAAAAATCCAGTTATTGTGTTGGATGAAATTGATAAATTAGGTTCCGATTTTAGGGGAGATCCTTCGGCAGCGATGTTAGAAGTTTTGGATCCCGAGCAAAATGCCACATTCAGAGATAATTATTTAAATGTAGATTTTGATCTTTCCAATGCATTATTTATTGCCACGGCCAATGTTTTAGAAAACATTCCTCCGGCATTACGTGATCGTATGGAAATCATCAACATCCCTGGTTATACAGAAAACGATAAACTTTTAATTACAAAAAAACATATTGTTCCTAAACAAATCGAAGCCAACGGAATCACGGCTCAAAATGTGACTTTTACAGACGAAGGTATTAAGTATTTGATTGCGGGTTACACTCGAGAGGCTGGTTTAAGAAACTTGGAGCGCGAAGTGGGTTCACTTTGCAGAAAAGTTGCTAAATCGGTAGTGCTTGAAGAGCAACTTCATTTTGACTTAACGGCAAAAACTGTTGGAGAGCTTTTAGGACCACCACGATTTATGAGAGACGATAAAATCAGTCGACCCACGATTGGTGTTGTTCATGGTTTGGCTTGGACTCAGGCCGGTGGAGAAGTTTTATTGGTTGAAGCCTTAAAAATGAAGGGCAAGGGATCATTACAACTGACGGGACAATTGGGTGATGTGATGAAGGAGTCTGCGCAAGCAGCGATGTCTTATGCTCGAGCACATATGGAAGACTTGCATATTGCCTCTGACTTTTTTGAAAAATTTGATATTCATGTTCATTTGCCAGCGGGTGCTATTCCTAAGGATGGCCCTTCTGCAGGGGTTACCTTGGCCACGGCTTTGGTCAGTCTAATGACCGACACTAACATTCGTAATGATGTGGCTATGACTGGAGAGGTGACTCTTCAGGGTCGAGTTCTCCCCGTGGGCGGAATTCGTGAAAAATGTTTGGCCGCCTTGAACCAGGGTATATATGATGTGATTTTACCGATTGCGAACGAAAAAGATCTTAGCGATATTCCCCAAGTTTTCAAAGACAAGATGCGATTTCATTTGGTCGAATCTTTGGATGAGGTTTTTGAGCTTGTGTTTGATCGTTCGGCCAAAGCAACAAAACGTGCTGGGCCTCAGAAGCGAGAAGATAAAAAGCAAAAGATGCCTTCTGCTGCCGCTTAGATTTTAGTAGGTTTATATTTAAGTTTATACGGCGCCTGATTTTGATGGCGCCGATGTTTAATGACCCCTTTGTTTTTTTACACGGTTATGGCTTTCA
>DAIRER010000138.1:0-5667 GCA_036795495.1 Pseudobdellovibrionaceae bacterium
GGTTTGTTCTGATGAGAGGCCCGAAAAACATTGTTTTCTGGGATAAATACAATAAGTAGTTGAATTTTGATCCATCAAAATGCTTGCGATATTGTAGCTCATCAATCCTGTAATTTCTAGGCGAAGTTTTTCTTCGTTCTTCATAAAAACTTGAATATTCACATTATGTGTTTTCTTTTGAATGAGATCTTGAATCGTAGCTCGGCTATTCCAAGTGAAGTTTTGTTCCGTTGTGAGTGTTGGTTTTTTTTGAATTGAAGTACATCCATTAAAAAGCAGTAATAAAAAGTAGAATACCAACGTGAAAGAAAAATGAAATAACATTGAGTTAGACCTCTTTTAGAGTTTCTTTTCGATTGTGAACAATAATTTCTTCAATCGATTTAATACGGGTTTCTACATTTATCTCTAATCGGTCCATTCTTTCATAAAGAAGCGTGTAACCGTCAAGTACAAATTTATTTCTAGTGTTTTGCTCCTCCAAAAGAATCAGAATTCTATGCATATCTGATTTTAAGTCGTTAAATCGAGCCTCCATTTTATTTTCCAGAGCCTCGAAGCGTTTATCAATAGCATCGAACCTCTTGTCGATGGCCTCAAATCGTTTGTCGATGGCCTCAAATCGTTTATCGATAGCATCAAATCGTTTGTCGATGGATTCGAACTTTTTATCAATGGACTCAAAACGTTTATCAATGGACTCGAAGCGTTTGTCGAAAGACTTAAATCGTTTATCATTAGAAACAAAGTGTTTATCAATAGAACGAAACTTTGTTTCCATTATTTTTCTGAGTTCTAGGACAGCACCCATTGTTGCTGGCAAATCTTTAGTGTGTGTTATTGGTTTTTTCTTTTTTAGAATCTTTTTTTCGTTCGACACTCGGATATCCTCACTTCTTGCTTTTAAAGATTGGCTTATGTTTTATCTGTACACCACTCAGCAGAAACTATGCCAATGTAAAACCATCAAAAACAGGTGCCTCGAAGGCTAACATAGTTCGAGCCCTTTTTTTATCAGAAAATCATTAAAGAATTTAAAAACCCAGTAACTTTATAAAAACACTCAATAAGTTTAAATATTGTGTTGCGATGAGCTGCAGAAAATCTCATTTTGAGTCATTTTCGTCTCAAAACAACACATTTCTAAATTCAAGTTGTCTGGATTAAGGTCGATAGGTTCTATCATGTATGGAGGTTTTGGGTGTTTCAAAACGGGTTAAATCTTATAGAGATCGTGGTTTCAAAATTTTTAGCGCCGACATTTTTAGTTTGGATGGTTTTAACTTCGGGATGTACCTATGAGGCCTCGAAGAAAAACCTCAATGACCCGTCGGACACGACCGGTGATTCCAATGCTTCCTCCTGTCCTGAGTGCACGGACGATCAGCTAAACACGGCCAGTTGTCAGATCACCACCACGGGTAAGATGATCACGGACACCTTTGGTTTTGATGTGAACAGTTGGCTAAACGTCAGTGCTGGGACGACGGTGACGGCCAATATTCCGGATGGATACTACTCGAGCAAACAAGTGGCTGCCGCTTTAAAAGAGCCTGACAAAAATTATTTTCTTCACGACCTGTTGTTGGATGAAAGTAAGGCCAAGACATTTAAGTTTTTAAAGATCGATTTAAAAGGCAAGGCCCCTGTTTTAAAATATGCTTAGTCGTGTTTGGATGACATCGATTTGTTGATAATATCATTTGCCCATTTTAAGATGCGATCTCCTAGATCCATCACGAGGTCTAAATCCGAAGGGAATAATTCTTCATAGCCTTCTTCATAACGTCTAATCGTCGCATATTGGGTCAAGGCTCCCAATCGATGAGCCTCCGGGGGCATTTCATCGACTGGTAATATTTGAACTAAAACCTCTACATCATGGGTATGTAGTATTTGTTGTGTTTTAAAACACAGAACGGCTTTAAGTGCTTTTTCTATAGATTGTTGAGCAAGGTAAATCGAGTTTTCTGCGCGTCCTTCTTTTGATCTTGCCAATACTTTTGCAGAGGCCAGGTCACCCTTTGCAATTCTTAACAATGAAAAGGCGTACTCTTTTTTATATTTTTTTGTCGAAGGACTCATCTAGTCTCCATTGTGGATAAAGTTCAACTCCTGATTCTGCAATATCAACACAAACCCCGCCCACTTCTTTTTTTATCGCAAAATCTTTTTCTTTAAAAACCAATAAATCAAGAGGCCAGGAGCTTAAAAAGCCAACTTCGTATATCTTTTCGATAAAAACACGAGAGCTCCAATGATCAGGAACAATGACGGCAATATCCAAATCAGATTCTGCGGTAAAACGATCCACTACAAATGAACCAAAAATATAAATCCGCGCGTTCTTATCAACATCAATGATACGAGATACAATCTTTTTTAAAAGATTTAAAAAATAAGGGTCTCTTCGGTTAACATCTTTAAGTTTTGCTAGGGACATGTATCAAATGTAACCCTAAAGATGCCGGACTTGCAATGAATAGTGTAGGCTTCAGAGATATTAAGGCGAAGACCTTTAATAAGCGACCTGAACTGTTGTGGTTCCCAGCGAAATGTAGTGATTTTATGCACATTCCGCTGGAAATCGATGGTTCTCAGCGAAATGTGTTGATTTTGTGCAGATTCCGCTGGAAACTGGCAATGGAGGTTTTATGCGTCTTGCTGGTCGATTGAAGGAAAAAAAAACATTAATACAACTATTGGACAGCTCAAAGTCCGAGTTTGTAGCGATTTATGGCCGACGACGCATCGGAAAGACATATTTAGTCAATCAGATCTATGGAAAAGAAAAATTTTATTTTGATTTTACAGGCACCCCAAAAATAAGTGTTCGATTGCAGATTAAAAAATTTTCGATGAAGTTTGAAAGGGTTTTTAATATCAAGCTACCTCAAAAACCAAAGGATTGGATCGAGGCATTTGAAGAGTTTGAGATTCAGCTAGAAAAGCATAAAAGTTCAAAAAATAAAAAGATTATTTTTTTTGACGAACTTCCCTGGTTATCAAGCCGAAATTCTGGTTTTTTAAATGCTTTGGAAAGCTTTTGGAATACTTATCTTTCCAAACGATCCGATATTATTTTAATTGTGTGTGGATCTGCAGCAAGCTGGATGATCACACATATTGTCAACAACCGAGGAGGTCTACACAATAGACTGACTAGAAATCTACAGCTGCAACCCTTTACGTTATATGAAACGCGTGAATATTTTAAACTTTACAATGCTCAATTGACTGAAGAGCAGATACTTGAAATTTATATGGCTGTTGGGGGCGTTGCTTATTATCTAGGATTGTATGAAAAAGGCCAATCAGCAGCTCAGTTTATTAATAATGTGTGTTTTGAGGGTGAACTTCAGAGCGAATTTGAGAGATTATATGAGTCGTTATTTGAAAATTACCAAACACACATGCAAATCATTAGAGCGCTTGGAAAACACAGGGAAGGGTTGTCACAAAGCCAAATAGCTGACAGCTTGGGGTTAAAATCTGGAGGAACTTTATCAAAGATCCTCAGTGAGCTTGAAATTTCTGGTTTTACCCTGTTTACCCCACAACCTTATTCTAAGAAAAAAAATGGTGTTTATCGGTTGATAGATGAGTATTCCTTGTTTTATCTCAACTGGATAGAGCCCAAGGGTAAAACGGCCTCAGATACTCAGTATTGGCAAAAACAACAGGGAAAAACAAAATATAACACCTGGTCTGGATTCTCTTTTGAAATTGTGTGTCTTCGACATCTTAAAGAAATAACTAAATCACTTGGCATATCAGGACTTACTACAACAAGTTACAGCTATAGATCGCCTACAGCTCAAATTGATCTTATTGTTGATCGTTCCGACGGGATCATGAATCTGTGCGAGATCAAATATTCGAAGTCTAATTTTACAATGAATCAATCTGAAAGTGCCAAAATAAAGCAAAGACAACAAGAGCTGATCGATATTGCACAACGAAAGATTCAAGTTTTTGTTGTGCTTATTACCGCTCATCCAGCCAAAAAAAATCAACATTATTTGAATACATTCGATAGTGAAGTCAATTTGTCTGATCTTTTTGCTACGATTTAATTCAGTAGAATTAAATTTCACTTGTTCGAGGCGGGTTGTCGTTCGCGATCACTCAAAGATTGAGGACTTTCGATGGATGTAATTTTATCTTGAAGTGTTTGTTTTCTTTTTGAGTCCTCTTCAAGCTCAAGAGCCTTGGTGTAAAAGTGCTTTGCTTTTTCAGCACTTGAAAGTTGAAGATGAATATCGCCCAAATGTTCAGCAATCACGCTGACCTTGTTTTGAACTTTAAAAGCAGCCTCTGTGTATTTTAGAGCTAAATTAAACTGTCTTTTTTTGTAATAAACCCAACCTAATGTATCCATGATAAACCCATCTTTTGGTTCTTGGGTTAGAGCATTTTTTGCAAGAGTTTCGGCCTCATCAAGATTTTCATTTGATTCTGCCCAAGTAAAGGCGAGATAATTCATGGCTTGAGTATGCTTTGGGTCTAGCGAAAGAACCTTCTTCATTGAACTAATTAAATTTTTTGTGTTGCCGAGTTTCTCTGAAATGGCCCCATAATAAAAATGAATTTGAGTATTTTCAGGAAAAATCTCAATAGCCTTTTTTAAAAGATCATGAGCTTGGCTGTATTTTTGATTTTCATCTAAAAGACCCGCATAGAGAGAATATAGCTCTGGAATGTCATTGCGTAACTCCAAGGATTTTTTAATCAGATCCATCGCCTTATCATTTTTTTGACTGAGTTTATAAATATAAGCGCTTTGAGTTATGGCATCTGCATAGTAGCTGCTATGAGCAGGGACCTTGAGAAAGTGTTCTAGGGCTTTTGAATATTCTTTTGCGTCAGCATAGACAACGGCTAGATAAAAATGGATTTTCTCTGATTCTGGAACTTCTGTTAAAATTTCTTCTAGTTTTTGTGCTGCAAGAGTGTTCATTTTCTTTTGAATCAAAAGAAATGCCATTTTCATTTTTACATTTAAGGGGTCGTCACTGATCGATTCGACCACTTCGAGCTGTTGATAGGCTAGATCCAATTGTTTTGAATCAATATATAAGTTCGCAAGCATTTCTGAAACTTTAGGATGAGGTCCTTTTGTTTTTTGAAACTTCACCAAAATCTTAATAGCTTCTTCAGGCTTTTTCATTTCCACATGTAGGCTGGCAAGAGCAAGGATCGCCTCAGTAAAATCTGGCTTTAACTTTAAAGAAGCATTAAATTTAGTAAGGGCTTCTTTTAAATTTCCTTTTTCAAGAAACACTCGGCCCAAATAATAATAAGGCAAATGTTGGTTTTGATAGTTTTTAATTTTTAAAACCTTTGAAAAATACTTTATGGATTGTTCAAAATTATCTTTTTCAGAATAAATAGCTCCCAAATAGATTAAGGGTTCTGCAAGATTTGGATTTAGGGTGTGTGTTTTTTCATATTGCTCGATGGCTTTATCATAGGCCTTGATACCAGAATATATTCCACCTAAAAATAAGCCAATATCCGTATTTTTTGAATCAAGTTTTTGAGCGGATAAAGCTTGATCAATAGCTTCGGTAAGCATACCGTTTTTGACATATTCAGAGGCCAATCGAATCATGACTGTTGTTGATTGAGGATCGTAGATAAGCACAGATTTAAAAGCTTCGATCG
>DAIRER010000139.1:0-5667 GCA_036795495.1 Pseudobdellovibrionaceae bacterium
CACTTCAATCAAAATCAATCCTAGCAATGGAGAAATCTTTGTCTCGGCCTATGTTTTGAGTTCGATGGGATACAAATGGATTGTTTTAAAAAGAACAACCCAATCGACAAGCCTATTTTCAATTGTTGATGACTATCAATTCACAACCTCAAAAGAAGCCAAGGCTCAGTCTTTGACCTTAGATGAGGCCTATAATGTTTTTGTTGCAGGGTATGCAAAAGATGAAAAGGATTTAGAACATTTTATCGTTCGTGGTTCCACGGATGGTGGTTTGAGTTGGAATACCTATGAGAATTTTACAGGCTCTATGAATAATGGAGCACGAGCCGAAGTTCTTATAGCTAAGGGACAAGGAGATTTATTCGTTGCAGGGACTTCTAACAATGACTTGAGTGGAAATCAGAAAATCTGGATTATTCGACGTATAGGTGTTTTTAGCCAAGAGGCTAAAACCATTGATGAAAGGCTTACAACCTCAGCAGGCGCCTCAACGTATAAATACCTACCCAAGGCTCTTTGTTTTTCTCAAGATGGCGGATTTATAGCCGGAGGATCCATCGAGGACAACATGAGCAATTATAAAGTCTCTATTCTTCGAAAAGGCTATAAACAATAGCCATCATCACTATCATTTTTACCAAAAAGCAGCAGAATCAGAGCCGTTTTAATTAGGGCTTTGACATGGCGAACCAATTGAGCCACTATGGGCCCCTTCAAACACCCCTATTAAAGGAACCCCATGGAAAATGTAACGACGACGAAAAATGCTGCGGAAGAAATTCCAGTAACACCTAATTTATTTGAAACTTATTCTTTAAGTTCTCTCACTTTGAAGGCCCTCAAAGATCTTCAATTTCAAAACCCTACAGACATCCAACAAAAAGTGATTCCGGCATTGATGACCGAGGCCGGAAATGATCTGATCGCCTTGGCAGAGACGGGCTCTGGAAAAACAGGCGCCTATGGTATTCCATTGATTGAAAAAATAGATACTCAATCGAAAAAAACACAGGCACTTGTGTTGTGTCCAACGCGTGAGTTAGCGATTCAGGTCAGTGATCAAGTCCAAAAATTAGGTAAATATAAAAACATGGTCATTGCTACGATTTATGGTGGAGCCAGTTATCGACCTCAGGAAATGGCCCTACGCAAAGGCGCCCATGTGATCATAGCGACGCCCGGTCGTTTGATTGATTTTTTAGATCAAGGACGAGTCAAACTGGGAGACCTAAATGTTTTAGTCTTAGATGAAGCCGATGAAATGATGTCGATGGGTTTTCAAGAAGCCTTAGAACGCGTGCTTAAAGAATCAAGCACTTCGTCTAAAAAATGGCTTTTTTCAGCGACAATGAGTCGAGAAATTCGCTCTGTGGCAGAAAAATATCTAAATAAACCAATACAAATTTCATTAAATAAATCCGGCGGACTTTCTCCGACGATTGATCAAATTTATTACACTGTTAAAGAGCAACATAAGGATGAAGCGATTGAGCGTATTTTACAAGTTCATACAAATTTTCATGGAATTATTTTTTGTCAAACCAAAGCCGAAGTGAATGAATTAACAATCAAGTTACAAAAAAGTGGGAACGCTGCTGAATCGATTCATGGGGATCGCACACAGTTTGAGCGAGAGTCTGTTCTGCAGCGTTTTCGAAATAAAGAAGTCCGTGTTCTTGTGGCTACGGATGTTGCAGCTCGAGGTCTTGATATAAAAAATCTGACCCACGTGATAAACCATTCTCTGCCTTGGGATGTAGAGTCTTACATTCACAGGATTGGCCGAACGGGGCGAGCGGGTCAAAAAGGAAGTGCTTTTTCTTTGGTGAGCCCCTCTCAGGTGCGAAAGCTCGCGCGGATTCAAAAAGAAACAGGAAAGTCCTTTACCAAAGGGGAAATTCCAACATCTAAAACCGTAGCCTATGAAAAAGTGGAGCGTTATCTTTCACAAATTTTAGGTTCAGAGTGGGCTGAAAAAGATTTAAAAGCCAATCAATTAAGTCAAGTTCAAACCCTTATTCATGAATTACTTAAAAATCATTCTTGGGAGGGAGCTTCAACTAACTTGCCAGATATTTTAGCTCGTTTTGTTTTAATAAAATATCCAGATTTATACACTCAGCGCGAAGTGGATTTAGATTATATGCCTGGACGAGAGCCCTTTGAATTGAATAACCGTGGTTATTCTAATAATAATAGAGATCGCTCTTTCTCTTCGGGTGGACGCAGCAGTGGCGGCGGAAATCAACGCAGCTACGGTGGCGGCGGTCGCAGCAGTGGTGGCGGCGATCGTGAACGCGGTGGTGGTTATGGCGGCAGAACTCGATTCAATCAGCAGGGCCCAGCATCAACCTCTTCATCCTCATCGGCAGTAGCTGATTCGAAACCTTCCTCGGATCGTTATGGAAAATCAAGCAGTGGAGTTAAGCGCAGAAATCGTCCTGCGAGTGCTTCCACGGGTAGATCTTTGGGTAAATCTGTTTAGAATCTTTGAGTTTTCAGGGCTTTAATAACATGATAGTTCTTAGAGCATGAAAAATTCAGAAAAAATTCATTGGTTCGCTCTCAGTGTTGATGAAGTTATAAAAAAAATAAATACAAATAAAGAACAAGGTCTTTCTTCTGCTGAAGTTGAAAAACGACGGCTTGAGTTTGGCCTCAATCGAATTGAAGAGACTTCTCATCGCAGTGTCTTGGGGATTTTTTTAGATCAATTTAAAGATTTTATGATTCTGGTGTTAATTGCTGCCGCTCTTATTGCCGGTTTTTTGGGTGAGGTCGAAGACATTATCGCAATTCTAATGATTGTGGTTTTAAACGCAATCTTGGGATTTATCCAAGAGTTTCGAGCTGAACGTGCGATGGAGGCTTTAAAAACACTCACAACTGCAAAAGCAAAAGTCTTACGTTCTGGAAAAATTGAAAACCTTTCTTCAGAAGATTTAGTTCCTGGTGATATTGTATTTGTTGAATCCGGAGATTTGATTTCTGCAGATTTGAGGGTTTTGACGGGTGTACAACTTCAAACGGAAGAGGCTACATTAACTGGAGAATCGCATCCTGTTAATAAGTCCATCGAGCTTTCATCCCCTCAGGAAAAATTAGAAAATTCAGAAATTCCATTGGGAGATCGTACGACCCTTTTGCACAAAGGGACTCTGGTGACTCATGGTCGTGGTTCTGGAATTGTGGTTGCTACAGGCATGCAAACTGAAATCGGTCGTATCGCCGCCCTTTTAAAAACAAATGGAGTCTCCAAAACCCCTTTGCAAGAACGGCTGTCCCGTTTTGGAGCTCGTCTTGCTTTGGTTGTGATTGCTTTATGTGCAGTGATTTTTTTAATCGGTGTATTGCGTGGTGAAAAACCTTTATTGATGTTTATGACCGCTCTCAGTTTGGCCGTTGCTGCAATTCCAGAGGCTCTTCCGGCGGTAGTGACGGTGCTTTTAGCTTTAGGGGCTCGTCGTATGATAAAGCGCCAGGCTTTGATTCGTCGACTTCCTGCTGTTGAGACCTTAGGATCTGTGACCTATATTTGTACTGATAAAACGGGGACTTTAACTCAGAACCGCATGCAAGTGAGTACCTATGTTCTTTCTGGCAAAAAGGTTGAGTCACCATTGGTAGAAATCGATAAGGGAAACTCTCTTGTCGAACTTTTCTTAAAGGCCATGGCTCTAAATAATGATGCTTTTTTTGGGGCAGATGGCGTTTTACAAGGAGATCCAACAGAAAAAGCCTTGCATGAAGCAGCAGAGCATTTAGGTTATGAAAAAGCACGTATTGAAAATGAATTTCCACGCATTGGAGAGGTCCCATTTACATCAGAGCGTGGATTAATGACCACAATTCATAAGCAAGAAAACGGAAAGTCCTTGGTTTTTGTGAAAGGGGCTCCAGAAAAACTTTTACTTCTTTGCAATCAACAATTGAAGATTGAAGGGTTGACAAGTTTAAACTCAAATCAACAGGGTGAACTGTTATCACAAGCCGATCAGTTGGCTCAAGAAGGATTAAGAGTTTTGGCCATCGCTTTTAAAGAAGGTGCGGCTGAACTTTCTGAGCCAATTTCTGAGCCGCTGGCTATGGAAAGGGATTTAACTTTCTTAGGATTTGTTGGGCTTTCAGATCCTCCGCGACCCGAGGCGAAACAGGCCATCGAAAACTGTCATAAGGCTTCAATTCAAGTCGTCATGATTACAGGAGATCATCCCGTAACCGCTGTGGCCATTGCGAACCAACTGGGACTTGTTGGACCCGTGATAACGGGCCAAGAATTAAAAGAGATGTCCGATGAAAAGTTTCGTGATGTTGTTAAAAGTATCCGTATTTATGCGCGAGTTTCACCTGAACAAAAGATAAAAATAGTTAAAGCTCTTCAAGATCAAGGAGAAATTGTCTCTATGACTGGTGATGGAGTTAATGATGCTCCAGCCTTAAAGCAGGCCAATATTGGAGTGGCTATGGGGAAAATAGGAACCGATGTGGCCAGAGAAGCATCACACATGATTCTACTGGATGATCATTTTGCAACAATTGTTCAGGCCGTTCGTGAGGGGCGACGTATTTATGATAATATTCGAAAATTTATTCGCTACGCCCTTGCCACAAATGCAGGAGAGGTTTGGACTCTGTTTTTAGCTCCGTTTGTCGGTTTACCTATTCCTTTTTTGCCTATTCATATTTTGTGGATTAATTTTGTAACGGATGGTCTTCCTGGTATAGCCTTAGCCACAGAAAAAGAAGAAAGAGATGTGATGAGTCGTCCTCCGCGCCCACCTCAAGAAAGTGTATTTGCCCATGGTCTTTGGCAGCATGCTCTTTGGGTAGGGCTTTTGATGGCCGCTTTGAATTTATCAATAATGGCTTGGGCCTTGCGAGCCGGAGTTGAACACTGGCAAAGCATTGTTTTTACAGTCATGACATTTTCTCAAATGGGTCACATTTTGGCAGTACGTTCTGAAAAAGATTCTTTATGGACTCAAGGCCTTTTTACAAATCTTCCTTTATTGGGGGCCGTTGTGTTTACAGTGATCTTGCAGTTGTCCGTTTTATATATCCCATTTTTAAATTCATTTTTTAAAACACAACCCTTGAGCTTGTATGAGTTACTTTTATGTTTTGCTCTCGCTCCCGTAATATTTTTTGCTGTCGAAATTGAAAAATGGATGGTACGAAACTATTGGATTTATGGTACGAAACCATTGGATTTATCAAAATAATAAAGAAAATTAAGAACTTTAGAGGAGTTGAGAGCATGGTTACAGATACATACTTATTACATCGTCGTTTTGACCGTATGGGCCGCTTAGTGGGTGATCATAAGATGGCGGCTCTTTTTAAAAGTCATGTGATGGTGATTGGGCTTGGGGGCGTCGGTTCTTGGGCCGCAGAATCCTTGGCACGATCGGGCGTGGGCCGATTAACTTTGGTGGATTTTGATGAGATTTGTATTACGAACACCAATCGTCAGTTGCATGCGTTGCAAGGCCTTGTGGGACAAAAAAAAGCTGTTGTTATGGCCGAGCGTTTGAAAAAAATTAATCCTATGTCTGAAGTGATTCCATTGACTTCTTTTTATAACGCCGAAAATTCAGAGAGTATTTTATCACAAAAGCCAGATTTTATTTTAGATGCCATTGATAATCTTACGGCCAAATGTCACTT
>DAIRER010000140.1:0-5661 GCA_036795495.1 Pseudobdellovibrionaceae bacterium
ACTCCACCCGCGACACTTGCCATTCCACCAACCATGACAGCCAGAAGTTCTGATTGGGTAAGGTCTTTAATAAAGGGTTTTACAACCAGGGGGGCTTCGGTTTGACCTACAAAAATATTTGCAGCATTGGATAAAGATTCTGCGCCACTGGTTCTCATGAATTTATGCATGACAATGGCCAAGCCATGGATAATGGGCTGCATGACCCCAAGTTGATAAAGCACCGCCATCAGGGCTGCCATAAAAATAATTGTGGGTAAGACCTGAAAGGCAAAAATGAATCCAGACTTTTCAACATTTAAAAGGCTTCCAAAGATAAAATTGCTACCCTCTGTTGTGAATTCAAGCACTTTTAAAATGGCTGTATTTGAATAATCAAAAGCAAATTTAAGGGGGCCGGGAATATTCAGTGCGGGAACACCTAAAGCAAGAAGTGCAAAAATCCAAGTAAGAAGGCCTCCCCCAAGGATCACTCTCCAATTGATTTGTCGGCGATGCGTAGATAAGGCGTAGGCAATGAATAAAAATCCAAATATGCCCAAAAAACTAATGGCTCTTTCCATTTAAGCACCCCCAGAAAAAACATTCGAACTCTGGGCTTATACAGTTTTAAAGATTAGGGTGCAATTTCAAAAGTAGAATTTGAAAAATTACTTTTACGATGAGTGGTTTTATTGTCAGACTTTACCGCAGCCACTCTCCAAAAATAGTTTTTTCCTTTAGAAAGGTTAAGAGTTGCTTCTGTTCCGACAACAAAGGGTTGATCTTGAATGAGCCACTTAAAATTGACATCAGAAGCCACCTGCAAATGGTATTCATTGGCCCCTTCGGAGGGGTTCCATTTAAGGGTGACGGACTCTGTAGAAACTTGAGAGTAGGCCACCGGAGAAACTAAGGTTGGAGCCTGGGGAATCTGTGAAAGTAGGGGGTCTGAGACGGGCTGACGTAAAACATTGGCCATCTTTGTTGCTTTATCGGGGTGTTTTCCCTCTGATCCGTGGTCTGCCGCGTGGTCTGCAGCGGGGCCAGAGGCTAAAGAGTTCAAAGAAAAAGTTAAAAGTGAAAGTGCCAAGATTTGAAAAAATCGATTTTTCATAGGTTTTACCCCTAGTGAGTTAAGTTATTTTGAAAAAGATTGCCATGAAATGGGTCCAGCGGCAAGTCTGTGAAATAGGAGTTCGGACGCGTTAAGTCTTTTTTACTTCTAGACCCTCGTAAAACAGCAAAATATCTATTTTACGAGGACTTAGAATCGTGTTAATCTATCCTCGTAAAACAGCAAAATATCTATTTTACGAGGAGGTCAAATGAAGCTGATCGGGCGCGCTGATGAATTTGAGCTATTGCAGAAACTACAACAAAAAAAAACAGCATCTTTAGTTTGTGTGCGAGGTCGTCGACGTATCGGTAAAAGCACCTTAATTCGTGAATTTGCAAAAAGATATGACAACGTTATAGAAATTCAAGGATTACCACCGAATGAGGCTAACTCAAATCAAAAACAGTTAAAACATTTCGCTGATGAATTAGCACAAAGGGCAAAGATGCCTCAATTTGATTTACAGGATTGGAGTGAAGCTTTTAGAGCTTTAGCCAAACTAACAAACAAAGGGAAATTTTTAATATTTTTAGATGAAATTTCATGGATGGGTAAATATGATTCGGATTTTGCTGGAAAATTAAAAATTGCTTGGGATACAGAATTTAAAATAAATAGTAATTTAATTCTGATTATTTGTGGTTCGGTATCCACTTGGATCCAAAAAAATATTCTTAATAATACAGGATTTGTCGGACGAATTTCATTAAATATAAAATTATCAGATTTATCAATAGAGCACTCTATAGAAATGCTTAAAGGACAGAGCTTAAGTGAATATGAGCAAGTAAAAATATTGTCGTTAACAGGTGGTGTTCCTAAATACCTTGAAGAAATTAACATAAAAGAAACAGCCGAGCAAAACATGGAGCGTTTGCTTTTAAATAAAAGCGGATTTTTATTTAATGAATTTACTCAAATATTTAATCAGATTTTCGAAAAAAGGGCGCCTAAATTGCAAAGTATTTTAATTCAATTAAGCCAAGGGACAAATCGTGCTAAAGATTTAGCTAAAGCAAATAATGTTCCATTAAATGGAGATTTTTTTGAAGATTTAGAGCATTTATGTGAGTCTGGATTTGTTGCTAAAAATACTACCTGGTCAATTAATACTACAAAAGATTCCAATTTATCTCAGTATCGAATTTCTGATAACTTTATTTATTTCTATCTAAAATTTATTTTTCCAATAAAAGGACGAATTGAAAAGTTTCCGCTTAAAATTTCTTCTCTTAAAAATTGGGAATCCATTGTTGGATATCAATTTCAAAATATTATTTATAACAGTTATCAAATTCTTCTGAAAGAGTTAAAAATATCAGAGGATGAATTGATACAAATAGGTCCATTTTTTCAAAGAAAAAACTCTAAACAAAAAGGCTGTCAAATAGATCTTCTAATTCAAACAAAATTTGGTAATTTATATGTTTGCGAAATAAAAAGTCAGCCATATATAGGGGCTTCTATTGTTTCAGAACTCCATGAAAAAATAAAAAAGCTAAATTATAGAAAAGGATTCACTGTCAGACCTGTTCTTATTGTTTGCGGAGAGGTGTCTGATAAAGTTTTATCGTCAGAAGATATCTTTAAAATTGTTAGTTTTAATGATCTTTCTAAAAAAAGAAGTTGAAAGCTTTACACTTATGATCAAAATCACTTTTTCTTTAGAGATTGGGGGAAACTGTGGTAAAGCTTTTCACGGTTTTGCGGGTGATCACTATGGTTTCATAGAGGAAAGTCCGGACTCCCTATGGCAGTGCAAGGGGTAACGCCCCTCCATCGTAAGATGAGGAACAGTGGAACAGAGAGAATGTCCAGGGTTATGATCCAGAGCTTGGGAACGGGAAGGCTTTGGGGAATCGCTGGAGTGAAAACAGCCAAACTCTGCACGGAGCAAGATCAAATAGGAAGGCAACCTAGGTGTTTTATGAAAATGAAATTCCTGGGAGACGTAGCCAGCGTCGGGCTTTCGGGTAAGATCGCTTGAGGGTTTTAGTAATAAAGCTCCTAGAGGAATGCTCACACAGACAGGTCGATTGGGAATAGATCTGTTGGACAAAATCCGGCTTATAGCAAAACCACTTCCCTATTTTTTTTCAAAAATAGAGCTGCCAACTCAATATGAGCCAGCTATTCGATTTCAACTTCACCAAAGGCATTGTCCACTTCAAGCTGAATATAAGGTGTATCAGATTTATAATTTGGACTTATGTAGTCGATCTCTCCCAGAGAACCTAGTTTTTGCCCTCTGATTTTGACAGAGCCAAAACCCACAGAAATTTCAGCTTTAATCCCATGCTGAGGATTTGTTTTTACAAAAGTTTTACCAAAAGCATTTGTGATATAAATAGGTTTTTTTAAATCTTCATCGGAAAGATTTTCAAGATTGAGAGTTGAACTTCCAAAAGCTGTTGTGTACTTGGAGTTCAGTCCTTTGTTTTCTTCATCATGGGTTTTAAAATTATTTTCAGAAAAAACGGCTTCTGTATTTGTTTGAATTTTATTAATTCGAAGGCCATTGACGTGCATACCAAAGGATCCAAAAATAACACGTAGACCGAGATAAACTAGAAAGAGGCCAAATAGAACTTTAAAAAAGGGAATCTGGATATTAAAGGTGTGCTGAATAATGATTAGAATGCCAACGGCTAAAAATAAAAAACCCCAAAACATTTTCTGACCCCTCTTTTTTGTTTTCATGGGGGTAAGACTACGGTTACTCTATAAGAGTTGTCAATAGACTCATAGAATAAATCTATTACAAAGGATTAGATTTATTTTTTTACAATTTTGGTTTGGTATTTTTGAATAAAGTCTGCAATTTTATTTTTTCTAATTTGACCTGGAATGAACATCACAATTTCACCTGTAGGTGAATACAGGTAGGAAGTTGGAAAAAAATCAACAGGACCGACTTGGCGGTATGGCGAGTCTGGATCTCGACGGCTTCCTCCAAGGATATGAGCTGTATAGTTCATATTTGTGGAGTTGATTTTGTTTACGACTACAGATTGGTCTGGACCGTAATCCATAGCCATTCCAAGTACAATAATATTATCAAATGAATTTAATTCATTTAATGTTGGAATTTCTGTCATACAAATGGGGCACCAAGGTGCCCAAAAATTGACAAGAACCCACTGGCCTTTGTAATCAGTAAGATTAATATCTCGATTATTTATATCTTTAAATTTGAAGGGCACAGTCAGTTGAGGTGTTATTTTTTGAATTAAAGATTTTTGAGGTGCCGCATAACTTTTAGAAAAACTTAGACCTAAAAGCAAAAGTAAAAAAGAAAAACTAAGTACCGATTTAAATTGAGAAAACATCCAACCCTCCCTAGGAATTAAAAAGAACTGTTGATGAAGTAATGGGACTTTAAGGGTTTGTCAAAACAGAATTAGGTTAAGAAAATGAAATATTTAATATTTTTGACATTTTAAATAGGTTTTAAGTAGTTTTTTCAAAAGTGAGTCAGACTATTGCTGAAATCATGGCCAAAATAGATTGTGTTTGTTTCTGAAAATCAAGAAATGGACCCTGAGGCTTAATTTCGGGAGTGGGCGGAAGATGAATGAAACCAGCGCTGCATTTTTTTAACTTTCCATAAGATAATACTTCAAAAAGAAGAGCGTTGCAGGTGTATGTCCCGGCGGTGTTTGAAATAGAGGCCTGAACTCCCACATTTCGACTGGCCATAAGCATATTGTTCAATGGAAGTGGTGAGAATAAACCATCGGATTCATTTTCAAGAATGATTTTGTTTTTGGGCTGAATCCCCTCATTATCTGGAATTTCGGCATCTATGATATTGATAGCCACGCGCTCAAGGGTGATTTCACTACGATTGTAAGCAAGTCCCATACAAATCACAAAATCGGGATGGAAAGCATCAATTTCACTTTTTAAAATTGAAAAGGATTTTGAAAAACTTACTGGAAGCACAATACCTTTAAATTGTGAGACAGAAAATCCTAAGGACTTCACGTCCAGTGAATTTAAATAATCAATCATTTGTTGAGAGGGATTTTCTTTGAGTCCATCAAAAGGTTCAAAACCTGACATTAAAAGTTTCATATAAAAAGGCTCCTTTAAGAGCTCGCCGAAGAGTAGTGTTTTAAGCAAAAGTTCCAATACTTATGAGACAAATAAAGCAGCAAAATGGATATAAATATAGCCCATGGAGCAAGCCATAGATTATCGGACTCCATGAGCAAACGCGCCGGAAAACTATTAATAATGCCGACGGGGATAAAGCTCATCAAGATATAACGAAGCCAGGGTTTATAAAGAACATCGGGGCGTGTGCCTAATTTATAAAAGCTATACCAAATAAATTGTAAATTTTCGGCGTTGGTAAAAAGCAAGGAAGTTGCCGTTAAAGAGAATCGAATGGAATAAAATATAATCACTGAACAAGGAATTACGAAAAGACCTAAAAAATAATTCTCGATCGGTACTGGGCCAAAATGATAGAGAGACCAAAAGAGCCAAGCCGAAGCCATAATTAAATTTACAATACTGGCGCTATGAAGTTTTCTAAGGCTAACAAGAAATTGAGA
>DAIRER010000002.1:0-25987 GCA_036795495.1 Pseudobdellovibrionaceae bacterium
TTCATCGATATGAAATTTGACATTGGCGATATAATAGATCTCCCTGATTTTTTCAACAATCACTTTTTTACCACCATCCACAAGGATTATTTTATCTCCTCGAATCTCATCTTCACCTGAAACCACATAGGGATTTCCATTTAAAGAAATATTTTGTGTTTTAAAATCAATTTCAACAGAATCTGCTGTAGCCGTTCTTATTGAATCTTTTAACTTCACTCCACCCTTAATATTTAATTTCTGTAAAATTTTATCCTTATCCTGAAACTTTAACTGAGCTTCTTGCCCATGAACAATAAAATTATTATAAACAATTTCAAGTTTTTCAGAAAATACAACTTCTGAGATCAAACTACTCAGTAGGGCCCGCTGTGATTTCAAAGTGACAAATTTTTCAGCACTTAAATCGCGTCGAGCCAAAACTGGTCCAAAAACATACATTTTTGAGTCTGGAACATTTATTTTTAATCGACTTCCAGTTAAGTTAAATTTCTCTTTAGCCTTTTTGTCTCCATCAAAAACTTTAATCGGCCCCTCTCCAATCAGTTCACGGCTCTTTGCTAAATATTTTGCGCTTCGACATGTGAGTATATAGCCGTTTCCTGAGCGAATTTGAACATTGCCATCAATTTGTAAGTCCTGCCGATCTCCGGCTACGGCCCCTCGATCTCCATCAACAATGAATTCAATTTTATTTTTATTATAAATATTAATCTTAACACCACCCAAATCCCATTTGCCAGATTCTTGATTTCCACGAGCCTCTTTAGAAAACATTTCCCAATCCCTATTGGTATCCGCACTTTCTACCAAATGGACGCCAGTCATTTCTTGATTGTATTCTTCTGTATTCAGACTCGTAGATTTGTCGTCAATTGGATTCTCATTTTGAGTGATTTTTTGAGGAAAAATAACAAAAAACTGCACTGCAATGAATAGCAAAAGCAATAATAGGATATAATTTTTAAATTTTAGGAGGTAATTCATCACTTAAAGAACATACCTCAGTCTAATTACAATGTCGAGGAAACCGCTGTTTTTGTTACAGCAAAATTTATTTCGCGAGCACCAGCGACAGTTAAGGTCGTTAAAACCTTTTTAACTGTCAAAATATCTATCCCTTTGTCGGCTTGAACCGTGACTTTATTCCAATTCAAACTCGCTTCACCGCCATTGCCATCCGTTGAAGCTTTATTCGCAACAGCCTCTCTAATATAGTTTTTATTTTTAATTTCATATTTCTTCTGCGCGATGAGTAATTTTTCTTCAATAATTTTTTTAAGTTCAGGAATCACCCAGTCTTTGGCGTCCTTAACTTGAACTAAAGTCACAATAGATTCATTTTCAATAAGAACACTTTCTGCAGAAATTGAGACCACAACGGCCGGTTTTAAATCCTTAACAACTGAGGCCTTTGGAAGTGTAATATTCGCTGGAACAAAATTCAAAGCGCCAGGATCTGAGTTTTGAAGTAAAAATATCACTAAAACAGTAAACATATCGACCATCGCCGTCAAAGAAAGCAAAACCGTAGTGGATCGCTTTCCCTGAGCTCGGCGTTTTAAAAATCGACTGTATCGGTAACGCTCACCAGGACGTTGAATAGCCATTATTTGGGCCCTCCTGCCGCTATAGAAATTGCCGGAAATCCTGATCTCAAAAGTTGGTCCATCGAGTGAATTAAAATCTCGTAGGGTAATTCATTAGAAATGGCGACAACCGCATCTTGCTTATTCGGAACTTGTTTTTTTATTTTCTCCATCTCTGAAAAAAATCTTTCTGTATCAAATTCTTTTTCCTTAAGTGGAATTGAAAAGTACTGTTGGCCAAACACAATCGTATAGCCACTGGATTTAATATCCACCCTTAAGGAAATATCCATATCAGGAGTTTTTATGGGTTCAACTCCTTCTACTTTTTTGCTATAAAAGGAAGTTCCTAATTGAATCATCGACACCTGTGTCCAAACTGCAGTTATAAGTAAAAATGTAATCAACACACTCATTAAATCAATAAATGGGATTAAGTTTAAATCTACATTTTTACTACGTCCACCACCGCGACCGGATTCAATTTGAGCCATGATAATCTCTATTCTTTAATTTTATTTCGATTAGAAACCACTAAGTTAAGTAAACTCATACTCGTTTCAACCATTTCATTTTCTGTTTTTTGAATGCGATGTTGAAAATATCCATAGGCCAAAGAGCTTATCAACGCCACAGATAATCCAAAGGCCGTACAATTCAGGGCATGAGAAATACCGGCAGCTAATTTAATTCCTTTCAGGGCGGGGTCGACCTCTGCTGCAATTGAACCAAAGGAAATAATCATACCAAGAATCGTCCCCAACAATCCCGCCAATACAGCCAAGTTACCAAAAACAGCTAGAAAGGAAACTCCCCCTTCAAGCTTTGGCATTTCTCTTATAATTGCGGCGTCCATCGCGACCTGAACTTCTTCATCAGGTCTTTTATTCAAAGCCTGAATCAAACCCGCCTTCACTGTATTTGAAAGTGGCGCTGGTCTTGAATCACAAAATGAAATGGCCTGACGAACATCTCCAGAGATAACCATACGAAAAATCTGCTCTGAAAATTCACGTTTATTTAGGATCAAGGATCCCAACTTAAAGGCTCGATCTACAATGATATAAAGAGCCATGAGGCCGAGCACCGCGATCACCGTCATTGGCACAGGTCCGCCATCGATGAAGGCTTTGATAATAAAGTTTGTGTTTTCTGTTGTGGGTTCCACGGTTCTTCCTCCTTAATTAATTGGTTTCAAATAAAATGGGTATTCAACATCACCCTCTAAGCCGGGTGGTGGTTCTGGATAATTCCAGCTTGCAATTCGATCACGTATGCACGATTCAATTTTTTGATTTCCAAGCGTTGAATCTTTAACTTTTACATCTTCAGCATGCCCCTTGGCGACAATCGTCCAACGGATCGTTACACGCCCCTCAAGTCGTGTTCCTTTCGGCAATTGATTTAAACCACGTTCATAACAACTCTGAATCTCACGAATATTTTCTCGAATCACTCGACGAACGGCCTCTTTATCTATACTTCCGACAAAAGCTTCCTCAGCTCCTCCGGCGACCACTTGAACTCGACTTTTATCTCCAAGTCCCTTTGACGAACCGTACTCTGACATTCCCGAACTTTTTCCTTTGACACCCACTCCACTAATTCCATGAGTGGCAATGCCTTTTCCACCGGCTCCCGAGTCTTGCACTTTAGAGCCTAAGTCTTGACCTTTTCGATCCGCATCAAAGCCCGAAGTTCCTGTTGCCTGTTCTCCCATTCCAAGAACTTCACCACTGCCTTTATAGGCTTGATCTATTTTTTCTCTGACTCCACCCGACCCCAAGGCGCCCATCAATCCAAACTCTTTTGGATTTTGATCGCTCGAGGCTCCTCCACCTGGTGTTTTACCCAATTTAACTCCTCCGCCTTTTTTAACAGAAGAATATTTTTTTGGTAAATCTTTAAATAATTTGGGAGCTGCTTCAGCTGCTTTTTTAGGATTCGATTTTTTACCTTGAGCTACATTTTGTCCCTTATCAACAGGGCTTTGATTTTTATCATCTAATTTTACTTTCTCAGGCTTTTCTTGCGGTTTAACTGGAGGAGGTGGTGTGGTTTGTTTTTCTTCTAAAACGGGCTCATTTTTAACGATAGGTGATTGAACGAAAGGACGTTCAACAATAATTTGAGCAATACGTTCGGGTTCTTTTGGCTTATCATCAATATCTTCTGGAATGCGCGCAAGAACGTATAAAATAAAAACCGTAACTATGACTAACGAGCCAATCAAACCCATCCATTCATCTGTTGATAAAAGAAAGGGAGTACTTAATGGAGCTTTTGAAGTCGCTGGAACCTGTCTAAAAATAAGAACAAGATCCGTTCCAACCAAACGAACAAAAAGGATTTCATTTTGTTTGAGTCTAAAATGAGATTTATCAAAGTTTTTTTGAATGCGGCCTTTTTTATCTAATTCCTCATGCGTCCATATTTTTTCGCCATCGTTGATTTCAAGTTCAGATCCCACCGGTAAATTGATTAAAGCATCCGATTTGATATCTAAAAGAGGCCAACCTCGAGGTAAAATGGATGCAGGAATAAAAATAGGAGCTTGCCCCAAGCTTCCTGATCTATAAACACCATTTTTCTTAAAATGATAGGAATGCAATATACGATCCCCCCAAGCCACAAGAATTTCAACGACAGGTCCCTTGCTCGGCTTGAGATATCTTTTTAATTCTGGAATTTGAGATTCTGGTGCAAAATTTCCAGAGCTTACCAATGTGGGTTTAATATATTTTGGCAAAGGTGGCTGAGGAACTTTCTTTTTTTCTTTCGTTTTAGCTTCAACCGTCGTTTTAGTTTCAACAAATGAAGTAGTATCAATTTGAACATTTACAGCTTGAGTATTTACAATTTTAGGTTCTTTTTTAACTTCTTTTATTTGTGGCTTTTCAGTTTTAGGCAAACCTACAGAAAATACACACTCAAAAGGCCCCACTTCAAAGCGGGAATTTGATTCAAGTTCGATCTCAAGAATTTTATTTTTATTAAAAATGGTCCCTGTTTCAGAGCCAAGGTCCATTAAATAAAACTTATTGGCACGTTTCTCGATCATAGCATGAAGTGAAGTTACTAAATCATCTAACAGCTCAATATCTGCAGACGAAGAAGATCCTAGTGAAATCTGATCTTGTTCAAACTGTTTGACCAAAACTAACTGATGACCTTTATAGACTCTTAATATAATTGGTGTGCTCAATTTTTTCTCCGAATTCGCTGAAGGCTCTTTGCTGTCTGTTCCATTTCCGGAATAAAATTGTCTCTCATTTTTATCAACTTTCCATAATTAAAATTTCTTTTTTGTAAAAGATAAAATAATTCTGGTTTTTGAGTTCCCCCTTGAACAAGCTCATCTTCAAAGGTAATTTCTTGTCTTCTCATTTTTTGTTTATTATTAGATGCTTGCATTTTATTTTGAGCTTCAGCAAATGAAGAAATCATCATCATAAAAAAGAAATATACTCCAATAAGGATTTTTTTCTTCAGTTGAAACAATAAAATTTTATTTCTAATCATTTTGCTTTCTCATTCTTTACAAATTGTTCTAACGCTTTTATTTTATTATGAGTCCCCTGCGGCTCTCCAATAAACTTTAACTTTTGAACAACATCTAGACCTTTGTCGTAGTTTTTTTGATCTTCAACTAGTAAAATTGCGTAATTATATAAGACTTCTCGACTATTTGGTTGTTGTTTTAAAAGTCCTTTGTAGATATCCTCGGCCAAAGAAAACTTACCTTTCGCTTTTGCACAAACTCCATAATTAAGTAAAAACTTAAAATCTCTATAGCCTTTATCGAAGGCAGATTCATGTGCAACAAATGCACGGTCGTAATCTTTTCCTTTTAAATATATACTTCCTAAATTAACACTGGCTTCTAAGTGATCTGAATCAATTTCCAAAGCCTTTCTAAAAGATTCTATAGCTAATCGTTCTTCCTTTTTCGCCAAATACAAAACTCCAATATTAGAGTAAAGATCCGCTGAATTTGAATTGTACTTAAGCGCCTCCTGCAGCAAGGACAAAGACACATCAAACTGTCCCTTTTTGTAATGATAGATCGACAAGGCATTTAAAGCGATTGTATCTTTTGAATCTTTTTCCAATTGTTGAGTCGCTTCTAAAAAAAGAGCCTCATCATTTTGCCGAGTCATAGCCTCTTTCAAAGGTGCATATTCATTTTTCTTTGTTTCCCGCTTATCATTGCTATTTTGATGAGCTACAGGATATTTTTTTTCTTCATTGGTTGATTCATTCTCTAAAGTTCCAGATTCTGATGACATAACATTTTTTGTTCGACCCATTGATACTTCATTTGATACTTCATTTGATTTTTTTTCATTGGATTGACAAGCTACTATTATAGAACAAACACCATATAAAATTAATTTTCTATTAAAGTTTATCATTGTAATCCTATCCAATTCATTAATCTTAAATCCATAGATAATTCATTAGTAAATTTAAACTCGTTAGGGTTACTATTTGACATAAATTTATAGGCGGTCATAAAACTTGTGGAATAAACCTGAAGATCTTTCCCTTTTTCAACTGCTAATTTAAAACTTTCAACCGCTTTTTGCCTGAAGGGTATGGCTAAATCTTCAACACCTTTTCGGTACTCAGCGACCTTAGATTCACCCAATCCCTTTGGCAAGGGTGCATTCACTAAAGAATCATAAAGATGCTGATTAGATTCACCGAGCATGACTAAGGCCTCAATAATTTCTTCAGAACTATCGAGCTTAATAACTTCGGCCACACCGTCATTGATTCTTTTAATGATTTCAATTTTTTCTTTTAATGTTTTTTGCTGTGCCGCTGAATCATTATTAAAACGCAGTGAAGTCAGCTGAAGAAAAATATTTTTAACATAGACCAATTTCAATTTAGCAAAATAGGAAGCTGTTGATTTTTTAATATCAGATTTAGAATTTTTGTAATCAGATTCCATTAACTTTAAACAAGATTGAAAGTCCTTCTCTTTTGACGAATTCAGTTTAAATTGACATACCCAATACCTAGATTTTATTAATTTTTCAGTAATTTCATTTGAATTTGAAATGTACGCCAAATAAAACTCTTCTGAAGTTTTAAATTTTTCTGATTTTCTATACAACTCACCTAATTGAAACTGAGCATTGAGCACCTCAGACTTTGACTTTTTAGAATTTATAATTTCTAAATAAGACTCACTTGATTTTTGATAACTCCCCAATGCTTCAAAAAGAGTGGCTGAGTTGGATAAGGAAACCAATCCTTGTGGTGAAGTTGGAGACAGCATCCCATACTTTTGGTATAATATTGCAGCTTTTTCATACCTTCCGGCGCTTTTTTCTAAATCAGCAAGTTGCAATAGAGATTTTTCATAAAACTGATCTTTTGATTTTTCCGATTGAGTTGAAACTATACCTTGATAATATTTTTTTGATTCTTGCACATTTCCGGCTCTTTGAAAATTAACTGCCGCATTAAATAAACTCATACTTACCAATGCAGATAATGGATATTTTTTTGTAAAATCAAGATACTCTAATGCCGCCAGTTCGTAATTTTTATTTTGTTCTAAATCTTGAGCTTTTTTAAATTTGGAGCGTTCAACTATATTTAATATTTCCTTGCCGGCTCGACTTGAACTAATTCCTTTCATATTTAAAAGATTTAAGCCTTCTTTTTCAATAGAGGCATAGTCTTTTTGCAAATTAAATATATCTAATAGTAAATTGGCTGAAAACTCGGCCTGTTCGGATTTTGGGTATTTTTCTAAAATCAGTTTAAAATACTCACGGGCTTCTTGATAATGATTCGTTAAATAATAAACTCTACCTAATCTAAATAAAACTTCGACTTCTTTATCTGATTGAGGGTAGTTTTTAAGAAACCATTGTGATAAATTTACAAAGTTTTCCATTTCAGGACTCAACGGAATCACTTCCGTCGAATTTCCAATCTGTTGGACGAGTTGTTTATCAGAAGGTAATGCTTTCTCTGCAGCTATCAACAAGTTTTGTGCTGATTGTTTTCCAAAATTTGACTTAGGTGATTGATCAACAACCCACTTATATTCTTTAGAAGCTTTTTCGTATTCACCCACATCGTAAAGAATTTCACCATAGTAAAAGTGCATATCTACAATGATCGATGAGTTTGGAAAATGCTCAAAATAGACCGGATAAGATTCCAAAACTATTTTTCGAGAAAATCCAGCTTTTGAGTTTTGCGCGGTTTGATGATTGTGTAGAATAAAATTTCTTAAAACCAGTTCTCTTGATTTGTTCGCCTTGGAAACAAGCTCTACTTTAGAACTATTTTTTTCACCCCATTCAGACTGTGAACTATAATTTTTAACAAGAATAAAAAGTTCAGATTTGTATTTCTCAAGGTCTTTTGTGTAATTGTAATTCTGAACGA
This sequence comes from Pseudobdellovibrionaceae bacterium, assembly GCA_036795495.1. GTDB lineage: Bacteria > Bdellovibrionota > Bdellovibrionia > Bdellovibrionales > Bdellovibrionaceae > DAIRER01. The sequence continues at coordinate 8,007 of DAIRER010000002.1, forward strand.
TTTGATATTGATAATCAAAAGCTTTTTCAGACATTGGATCTGCGGCAATAATTCTTTTAAAAAGATCTCTAGAATGATCCTTATAACCTTTATCTGAATAATAATAGGCTAATCTTTCGATAAATTTAAGATAATCTTTGCCCACAATTTTTTCAAAATAATCAGCGGCTGTCGAAGGGTCTCCATACTCTGCATAAAACACAACAAGATCTCTTAAGGCATCATTGGCAATTCTTAAATTACTTTTATCGCTCGAGTTCAATAGACTTTCTAAATAAGAGATGGCTTGCTGACCTTTTCCCAATCGATATAAGCACCAGGCCCCTTTATAGACTGCGATTTGATTCATTTTATGTTGTTTGTCTTTAATAATATGAGCATATTCGCGATAAGCATTGGCCCACTGTTCAAGATCAAAATAATAATCCCCCAAGGCAAAGTGGGACTCACCAATATAAACACTTCGTGGGTAACTTTTTACTAGTTCTTCATAATATTTTTTCCCAGATTTTACATTCCCTAATGAAAAATAATTATACCCTAGAAAATACAGAGCTTGTGGCGCTCTTGAATCATTTGGAAAGTCTTTTAAAAACCACTCGTATAACTTAACTGATTTTTTATTGTATTCCGTCGCCGGGCTCACATTTAGGATGGGTTTAGATTTTCTTTTTCCATCTAAATAATCTTTTAGAGCTTTTTCATAATTTGTTTGTAATTGAATTTCAATAAGATCAGATTTTTCTACATAGAGCTCTGCCAATCTTAACCACATATCGCCACGTTTAGGGCTATTTTGAAATTTTTTAGTTAGATTGAAAAGTTCTTGAATTTGTTTATCCAATAAGTTTTCGTAACCAGCAAGATCTGTACCTGATCTTGCATAATAATTACTAGAATTTGGAGGACTTATTTTTTCAAAATTTTTGGCCGTTGATTTAAATTTAATATTTTCACTCGGCTTTGGAATAATTTGATTTTTTTTACTCCAGGCTTTTGAATTTTGCGATTTTTTTTCAGCATTAGTAAGAAGTTGCTTAATTGTAACAACTTCTGCTTTTTTTCTAGTCATTGCCGCCTGAACTGGATTTAAAATAAATATAGAGGTAGAAACAATAATAGAAACTTTTAATTGGATATTCCTATATTTATTCATAATCACTCACAACCTTGCTGTCCAAAATAATGAAAATTGCCAACTTCATCCCACCAATACTCACCTTTAAAGGCATAATATTGAAATCCATTTTCTATAAAAAAGTCTCTGGATATTTTCTCATCCATTGTATTTATTGAATTATTGCTTATTTTCTTTTTTAATTGCTGTGTTTTTCCACTGGTCATTTCAAAGGCAATTAAATCCGCTTGTTCACTAAACTGCTGAAGTTCTGTATTAATTTTTATAAGACTTTCTTTGATCATTAGTGCAATTTTATTCTCTGTTGCAACAATACGACGGTTTAAGACCTTAAGCCCATAAATGCCCAAAGATGTTTTTTTAATTCCATAGTTTTCAACTAATAATTTTTTTTCAGAAGTGATTTTATCTAAATAAAAAAACTGATTTTGAATTTCTTCTTGCAAAAGAATTTTTCTAATCACTCCGATGGGCAATAGGAATTTGAAATCTTTTTTTCCTCTACGGTAACTATCCACTTGTTCGTAGATTTCACCAGCTCGTCCTATTGATTTTTTAAGTTCTTTCGATAAAGAATTATAATTCTTTTTATAGATGGATAGAACTTTATCCATCTCATCATATTTACAAATATATAGATAGACAATGGACCTTAATAGTAATGATTCTGGATTATAAATGTTTTCATAATAGGGAGAATGCAATGTATGAAAATTACTTAACGCCGATCGAAGGCGACCCGATCTTAACATGGCCCAGGTTTGCTCGAACAAAGCATCTGTCCAGTACTCACTGTCTCTTGGTATTTTTGCATATTCCGAGATCGCCGTTTCCCAGTTTTGTTTTTTATAATAACTTCTAGCGACAGCCAACTGAGATTGCACACGCACAGGACTGGTAATTGTTTTGGATTCATTATTTGTTAGTAAATTTTGATACACATTTAAAGCTTTTTCATCTTCATTCATTTGTGAATAACTAAGGCCCATATAATACTGAGCATCTAATGAAAATCGAGAGGACGACCCGACTCTCTTAAACAATTCTAATGCTTTCGAGTAGTCTCCATTTTCGTAGCGCACTTGACCTAACTTAAAATATAAAGCTTCTTTTTCTGTTTCTGGAAAGTCTTTTAACTGTAAATTATTAAAGACATAATTTAGCAAGGTTTCATCGCCCAAATCGGCTGCTATTTCTGACAACTTTTGAACAGAGGATTTTTTAATTGGCCCCTGCTGACCATCCATCGCTTGTATAAATTGAAACGAGGCAATTTGCTTTAAATTCAAATGCGTCAGAGCCACTCCCAACATATATCGCACCTGAGCTGTACGATTCTTGATTTGGGGACTACGAAGTAAAATAAACAGTTTAATAGCGGCATTTTGAAATTGCCCCTGCTCCAAAAGCGAGGATACTTTCTGCAACTCAATATCAAAAACATCTACGCTGCGGATCTGTTTTTTCTCCACTTTCTTTGGAGTTACTTTTTGTTTTTTTTCAACAACTTGAACTCTTTTTTTGGTACGATCTGCAGCTCGAAGTGTCACTTTTTGTGCTAAAGTATTTTGTGAAAAAATCAAAAGTAGACCCACAATTCCAATTTTTTTTAGAGTGTAAATATTTTTAATCATCTATAATTTGCCTCCGGAAAAAAGAAACTCACACCAAATGAAACATAGAGATCTTGAATAGTATTTGTATTTCCAATACTTGTTGTGGCTTGATAAGAATTCCACAAGAGATCCCATCGAAATCCCATAGATTTTGACCATGAAAACAATTGCCCTGTTCCCAACTGAAGGCCGCCCGCATTTTCATTTTGAGTTTGAGTGATGGCATACCCTAAAGTAAAAAAATGATCGAATGGAATAATTTTTTGATTAAACCAGGATATTTTTCCATATATAGGTGAAAAATTTAAACTATAGGCCACTCCCGATTGAACGGTAGATAAGTTCCGAGTGCTCACCCCTTGAATACTTCTTAAGTCCTTGGCTTCTTGACTATCACTTGTCACTAAACTGCGATAAGAGGCCTCTAATCCTAAACTTTCCGTAAAATAATACCCCAATTTAAATTGAAATCCAGAAATATTAAAAAAGGGGTTATTTGCAATTAGATTATATCCACCATGAATTTCAAATCGAGAACTTTTAGGCATAAATCGTTTCTGAATAACAGATATTTCATCAAAGGGAGCTAAAGCCGATAATTCATTTATATTTTTAAACTCACGAACAAAATCACTCTCTATGGGAGTCACTTTTTTTTCTTTTCGAGGCGGTGGAGTGCTTTTCTGTAATACAGTTTCTACGATAACTAATTCATCTTCATCTAAATCTTGTTCGGCATACACAATAGATGATAAACTCAAAATGCTGAAAACAATCACTTGAGTTTTAAGTAGTGTTTGAAATTTATTTCTCATAATTTATATCCTAGATTTTTATAAAAAATCTTTAGTTTTTTGTTTAAAACAAATAGAAGAGTCCCATTTCTAAATTTGTTATATAGGTCATCCGTTCAGAAAATTGGTTATAATTAGGTAAAGGATCCCCTGTTTTAACAAATCCGGGCAAAAATGGTATTGGAGCCTGCTGTGCAAATAATCTGAGATCGGCACGAAATGACAATTGAGGAGTGATATAGAATTTTTGTCCTAAACCGACAGCGGTCGAAATATAACTTTTGTGAGGGTATTTGATGGTCCCCACACTCGCTGTTCCAAAAATCGCCAAATTAAAAACGCTCCCCTTACTGAGACTCATTTTTCCATAATAGGCTTTAATATTGTAGTCCAACATCATTGTTGATTCAGGTTGTGGAGCTCGAGACAAATCAAGAGTAAATTCTTTATTCAATTGAGTGGCATAACTCGATAAACCTGTTGAATTTTTTCCAAACAAAAGTCCCAGAGCATGATCTTCATTCCAGTGATAATACAGTCCTAAATTTAATTTACCTAAATTATAAACTGGTTCTGTCAGACTAAATCCATAATTTATACCCGCTTCAAAACGCTCAGACGTAACGACGTTTCTGTTTTTAACAGCGATACGATCTTCAACATAAGGTAAAACAGATTCTTTAGCTAACTCTTCTTTGGGTAGATGCAAAACTTCATCGGCAGCAAATGCAAAATTGCCTAAACATAAAATGAAACTCATCCATCGCAATTTCATGATTTTACCTCTAGACTTTTTGCTCCATTTTTAATGATCATTTCGCAGACCTCTCGAACCGCACCATTTCCACCAGGTCTTTTTGAAATATATTGAACAACCAACTTCACTTCTTCTAATGCCTCAGGTGCGGTAGCTGCAAAGCCCACCTGTCGTAGCAAAGGCAGATCTGGCAAATCATCACCCATATAAGCAACCTCCTCTGCCTTGAGTCCTGTTTTTTGTAACAAGTCGGCAAAGGAAGATTCTTTTTGATGAGCCCCTTCGTAAAATCTGGTTATCCCTAATACCTTGGCTCGAGCACGCACATCCTCAGAGTTGCTTGCCGTAATGATAGCCACTTCATAACCCATTTCTTGAAGTCGCTTAATACCCAATCCATCTCGAATGGAATAAAAGCGCTTCCATGACCCATCGGTATCCATCCACAAACGACAATCTGTTAGAATACCATCAACATCTAATGCTAATAATTTTATCTTCTTTAATCTCTGATTCAATTCATCCATATTCAAATTGTGGAAAATTAAACATAAGGGAGCAAGTCCCCCCTATAAATCCAGACTAAGGCCTTGTTTTTTGTACTGGATTTTCTTCTAGTCTTGATGATATTGTTACAATTATGGAATACACTCCCTTAAGTGGTCGCGAGTACCCAAGATTCTCAGCTATAAAAACTTTTTTTCGTTTGCCCGTTGCCAAAATTGATGATGATTACGACATTGGTATTTTTGGCGTCCCCTTTGATGGAGGCGTTTCTTATCGACCCGGAGCCCGCTTTGCTCCATCACAAGTTCGAGAGCTTTCGAGTCTAGGTCGAGGCTACCACGAGAGCCATGAGTGGAATCTTTTTCAACAAACCAAAGTCGCAGATCTCGGAGATTGCTCCATTATTCCAATAGACCTTAAAGAATCTTACAAAAAAATCGAAAATTTTTCTAGTTCACTTTTAGAGAGAAATAAAAAGTTTTTAGCTATCGGTGGAGATCACTCAATCACTCTTCCTCTATTAAGAGCTTTACATAAAAAATATAAACAACCCCTTAATTTAATTCATTTTGATGCTCATTTAGATACTTATCCTGCAGCCTGGGGTCATGAATATCACCATGGTTCTTTTGCAAGACATGCCGTCGAAGAAGGACTTGTGAATCCTAAAAAAATGATTCAAATCGGCATTCGAGGCCCCTTTGCAGGAAAAGAAGATCTGGATTTTGCCCTAAAACATAAAATTCAAATTGTAAGCATGAAGGATATTAAAAATGAAGCCGTGCTTAAAAAATTATTAAAACCTCTTTCTGACTGGACAGAACCCACTTACCTGACTTTTGATATCGACTGCATGGATCCAGCATTTGCACCAGGCACAGGAACTCCGGTCCCTGGTGGCATGTCCAGCTACGAAGTTTTACAAATATTACAAATTCTTAATCCTTTAAAAAATTTAGTGGGAGCAGACCTCGTTGAAATTTGCCCTGCCTATGATCCAGCTCAAATCACATCTCTACTTGGTACCAGTATTGCCTTTGAACTCTTGAATCTTATGATAAATAAGTAGATCCTTTTAAAACGATCCAGATAATTATATTTTTTAATGGGAGATTTTGTGAACTTATCTATCAAAAAGCAACTTATTGCCGGCAGTTCGTTTCTTATATTAATGCTTCTCTTCTTGGGATTGTTTAGCTACCAATCCACACATCAGTTAAATGAGTATTTAACCGATGTTTCTTCGACAAAAATACCGGTCATTCAAGCTCTTGCAGATTTAGACATGAAACATGATACCTTTCGAGGCATGGTCTTTGAAGGGATTTTTAATTCTTCAAAACAAGATTTACGATCCATCGAATCTCTTCTTAAAGATTTAGATGGTTATGAATCAGAGATTGGAGAAAATTTAACTTTTCTTGAAAAACACCCCATTTCAAAAAATACCACCTTACTTTTTGAAGAATCAAAACCAGCTATTGATAGATATGTACTCACCACTCGAACCGTTTTAAAAGAGCTTTTAAATTCTGCAGATAAAGAAAAAATTGCACCACTTGTAGACTCCTTTATGAAAGATTTTGAGTTTTTAGAAGAAAAGCTTGGCAGCTATCGCGAGGCCGTTGAAGCCGAAACTAAAATTTCAACAGATTTAGGCAAAAAAGAAGCCATGATTGTTCTTTTTTCAACTCTTTTTGCTTTAATTTTTGGATCGATTACATCTATATTTTTATATAAAAACTTGATGAATCTCTTTACTGAAGTCATTTCACAACTTTCTGTTGCTAACGATACACTAAGAAGCACCAGTCAAAATCTAAACAACGCCAGCTCCTCTCTAGCCGATGGAGCCTCCTCTACAGCCTCATCACTTCAAGAGACTGTAGCTTCTCTTGAGGAAATTTCGAGTATGGTGAAAATGAATACAGAAAACACTCAAAGCGCTACGGATATTTCAAATACGGCAAAGGACACAGCAAACCAAGGTAAAGTTGAAATGTTTAATCTTTTAGAATCTATGGAGAAAATTTCAACAGCTTCGCAAAAAATTCAAGAAATTATCTCTGTCATCGACGATATTGCCTTTCAGACTAATTTACTGGCATTAAACGCGGCCGTTGAAGCCGCTCGTGCTGGTGAACAAGGAAAGGGATTTGCCGTCGTGGCAGAAGCCGTTCGAGGTCTCGCCAGCCGAAGCGCCACTTCCGCCAGAGATATTTCAAATATGATCAAAGACACAGTCCAAAAAATTAAAGAGGGCAGTCAAAACGCAGTACACAGCGACGAGGTACTGACTCAATTCGTTGAAATCGCAACTAACATTTCAACCATCAATCAAGAAATCAATACTTCAAGTACGGAGCAAGCCTCTGGACTGTCTCAATTAAGCCAAGTAATGAACACCATTGATTCCAATGCACAACAAAATGCAGCCGTTTCGATAGAAGTTTCAAACTCGGCTAAAAAAATACTAGAACAAACAGAAGAAATATCAAACTTTGTCAGTAAAATTCAAGGTCGCGTTTTCGGATGATTTGGTATTCCAGAAAGAAATTTGAAATTTAGTTCTCATTTTTGAAAACTCGTGCCCACTCACGTAGGCACAGTTTAACCCGTCGGCATACTCACGACCCATTGAATTCTCTTGTGTATTCAAATCTATAACAATGTCAGGTGACCATTCTTGAGGCGGCCAATGAACTTCAGAGGACCGAGGTGGCTCCCAAATTAAAACCTTCGGTTTAATAAATTCTAATTGTTGATCCACCAAGTTTGCATTTCGGAGCTCACCGGTTCGGGCCGAAAAAAAATGGGACGCCGGAAAGATAGACTGCAAAAGTTGAGTTCTTTCACGATGCGACCAAATTACAATTTCTTTCTGAAAATCTATGACATAACTTAATCTTTTTAATATTTCTGGAAAAACATTTTCTTCTGCTGAAAAACAAACCAATTTATTTTCTTTTTGATTATAAAAAACTGTATCACAAAGATTGGACTGAGAATTAAACTTTTCTACACTCATTAGCCACGGGATTTCTTGAAACAGATCCATCAACGGACTTTGCAGATCTATCATAGATACTCCGTGAGAAATAAAAAACAAAACAACATTTTCTAACTCAGCTCTTTTCACGAAAACTTGTAGAGATGCAGTCGCTGAATCTTTTTTAAAAAAATCAGATTTATCTACCAAACCAGGTTGAGAATAGACTGAATCACCCAAAGTAACACTAAAAAACTTAGGAGTAGAAGGCGTTAAGAGCCATTCGAAAAGACTCGGCCCCTCTTTATTCGCATAAAACCCTTCTCTCCAAAAAGATATTTTTTGCTTTCCCTTTAAAAACAAAGTCACCCAATCCCACCTTCGTTCCTCTGAAACAAGTAAGAGACTGCGTCTTTGGGTATCTAATTGCCACCAATTATATATTTCTAGAAAATCAAAAAAATCTGAAACAACAGATTGACACAACATATGGGCATTAAACACTTTTGCATATTCTTGAAACTCATTCATTTCATGAAATTCTCGAATTTTCAGTCGAAATACTAAGCTATTTTTTTCACCTAAAATCTTAAATAAATCTTTCAACTTAATGCTGAGTTTTAATTTTGGATCCAAATGAACTTCATCATACTTTAAGAGCAGGGACTCAAAAATTTCAAATTGCAGATTTCCTTGATCTATAAATTCCTGATTAGAGATATAAAGAACTAATTTTTCTTCAGAATAGAATTGACGTAACTCTAAAAACTGAGAAAAGGGAATTTGATAAGTATTGAGCACAAAAAATACATCTTTATTTAAATACCTAGAGTATCTTTCTTTAAAAAATTGACTTAAGTTTTTACCACTCGAGACTGGATAATCGATCTCAAAATAGCCACCCCATTTGTTTTTACCAAACAACACATCATGTTCAACGTCCATGGGTGTATTTAAATCTTGAAAATCACCCTCGGGTACTTCGTAAATCCAATTGGATTTTTTTAGAAAATTAAAATTTCTTTCTTCGGCTCGCAAATGATAATCTTTTAATGACTGATTTTTTCGATTCACAACAGAGCGCCCTAGTAAAATGCGCCCATCTCTATCTGTTTTTCGCTGAAGCCATAACACCTGACAGTCCTCAGGAATTGCACTCAAATCAAAACCTGAGCTCACAACAATGTAAGCATTTGTAAATGATTTTTGAATTAACTCTGTAAAAACTTGTTTTTCGAGGTTACGAAAGTATCGCTCTCCATGTTCCGTAAATAATGATTGGATAGACTGACCAATCTTTTCTTCGATAAGCTCATCTAAAGAAAAATATTCAACAGCTTGATCTCGCAAATGCCATCTTAATCGTTTTAATAAGGACTTTTTTCCCACTCCACGGTGCCCAACAATAACTGTAATCATAAATCCCAAACTATTTCTTTTTGATCTTTTGATTTTAAATAATTATTTATTTTTGAAAATGGTTTTGAACCAAAAAAACCCCGATACACAGATAAGGGTGAGGGATGAACACATTCGAGAACTAAATGTTTATTTCGATCGATAAATTTACCTTTATTTTGAGCATAGCCACCCCAAAGTACAAATACTAAATTTTTCTTTTCTTCATTAAGAACTTCAATAATTCGATCCGTAAACTTTTCCCAACCTTTTCCTGCATGGGACCCCGCTTTAGATTCTTCAACGGACAATACCGCATTTAAAAGTAAAACACCCTGCCGAGCCCAAGGCTCTAAAAATCCATGGTTTGGAATGGCTAGGCCTAAATCACCTTGTAGCTCTTTAAATATATTCTTTAATGAGGGAGGCGGTGGAACTCCTTTTTGAACTGAAAAACAAAGCCCATGAGCTTGACCTGGTCCATGGTAGGGGTCTTGTCCCAAAATAACGACCTTCACGTCATTAAAATCTGTGGAATTCAAGGCATTAAAAAACTCACCCCCCTTGGGATAGATTCTTTTACCTGAATCATATTCTTTTTTAAGAAAAGACTTTAAGTCTATCATATATTCTTTTTTAAATTCATCTTTTAACTTTTCTTTCCAACATTCATTTAACTGAATTTCAGCCACACAATCTCCCACATTAAAAAAGCATAATTCGTTTCAAAATAATACGTTTAATATTAATTTTCAATACCGACCTATGTATTGCATATCACAATCATTCTATTGATTTTAACGATTTTTTATTAAAAAAGTGAACTTGACCAGACAATTTTAATTTCCAATGTTATAATCTAAATAGAGTAAGGAGGCCATTTATGAACAATGCACAACTTACCACGTTAAAAATAATTAACGCAGATCCTGAACTGCGTTCTTATATTTATCAACAATTATCTGAACTTGACCCTTTTGTAACCCCAACGACTCAAATTTTAGTTTTAAGCAAAGAACCTAAAAACAAATCTCAACATCGCCTGTCGATTGTTATGTCTGAAAATGGAACTCAAATCCAAGCTGAAGCCACACATAAGGATATTTATCATTGCGTGCGACAAGCTAAACAAAAACTTTTTAAGCAACTGGTCGCCATTCAAGATGAAGTGATTAGCAATCAAGAGCGCCTCATTCAAATCGAAATGGCCGGAACACAAAACTCCATCCACTGATTGTTTACTGATTCTGCCATCGCAGATTGTTTACTGATTCTGCCACCGCAGATTGTTCATTGATTCTGCCACCGCAGATTGTTTACTGATTCTGCCACCGCAGAAATGCAATCTCTTCAATCTCTTTCGCTAGGATTAGGTTTTGGGAAAGATTTTTGTAGAATTCATGCTGTTCAATTTCAATGAGGTGGCATTCCGACAAGGTCACGGCACTGGCGGTTCGAACCCCCTGACTGACCATCAAAGCCACCTCTCCAAGAACCTCTCCAGGTCCGAGCTTTCTTAAAAGCACACCCTTTTGAGAAATTTGTATTTCCCCTCGAATTAAAATATAAAAATGATATCCTCGAGCCCCTTCCTGAATGAGTACTAAATTAGCGGGTACAACTTTCACATTTCCCAACATTAAAAAACGATCAAAAGTCTCAAGGGGCAATGAATTGAATAATGTTGAATTTAAAAGACCATGCAAAGCCCAAAATCTTTTTTGTAATTTTTCAGCCTTATCCATCTTGATTTGGGATTCAATTTCAGCAGAATATTTAATACGTAAAACCTCTGTGGCCTGAGTTGAAACCACATCGGCACTGCGAGGCTTTCCCATAAAAAAGGCCCCCTCTCCAAAAACAGAATATTGAGGCAATAATGCAATGACTTTATTTTTTTGTATTACGGCTGCTTGACCTGATTTAAGAACAAATAAATCCCGATCTGTATCCTTTTGACGAACAAGAGCTACGCCCGCAGGAACTAAATACAACCGCGCCTCTTTTAATAATAACGATACCAAGTTTTCTGGCAACGATCTAAAAAACGGAAACATCTTCACTTCGCTCAATGTCGCCCCATTTAAATGCACTTGTTTGGTATGATGAATACCCAAGTCCGTCAGGTTTAAGTTTTTTTGACTTAAAAATGAGGGGGAAATTAATTCTATGATTTCTTTTTGACGAATCAATCCAAATTGAACTAGTTTTTCTAGCAAATTAAATAAAACTCGAAAACTAACCAACCACCCTTGTTGCAAAAAAAATCTAACCACCTCTTCAATGGATAAGTTCATTGTCATCTGTTGAAAATATTGAAACTCTAAAGAACTTAAAGTCAGTCTTTGATTTTTCTGAGACAAGGCTTCATTGCGCCCCAATGTCAGTTCATATTGAGAGCCCATTTGCAATACCTGAAAATCCACAATCTGAAGAGGTATCGATTCAGAGTACAAATCAATCCCCTACCGGCTCAAATAACTTTAGCCCTCTTTCAATTAACATTTTATTTTTTTTGGATTCTTGCGATATTGTTTCGAGCTTCAAACGCAATGACTTTTCCAAATCTATTAATTCAGAACGCTTTTTAATGAGCTCTAGGATTTCTAATCTCAAAAGCCAATCCGCTGGATAGAACTGATCCAACTCTGCTGTCACTTTCATTACTGTTTTAAGATTTTTTTCACTCCACAATTGCTCATCTCTGATTTTTCGAATCTGAAAATAGAGTTCATTTAATTTTTGATTTTGTGGCGTTAAATTATTTTTTTGTTTTCTCTTTTTTATTATTTCCGGCGGAACTTCTATAAAATATTTTTCTCTATCTGGGGCACCCCCATAAACGGATTTCATTTCTGAGCCCAAGGCCATATCAAAATCTCCCCAACTGGGATCAAAATAAATTTTATTTTTATAAGTCACCTTGGCGTTACTGAATGAGATTAAAAGCATAAAACAATCAAACTTAAATACGGATTTAAACTCACCTTCTACTTTAAATCCACTTTCAAATTCTACACAAGAAACCCCTCCGGGAAATAACTGCATTTGTTCTAAATCATTGGCATTCATTAAATGCGAAGCATGATAAATCCCCTTGATTTTCCCAAACGGAGAACTAAAACCCTCTCGATGATAAAGGGGACCATGGCCTTCAATTTGCTGACTTCTTACTCCAAGTTGTACTGGTCCGGACCACTTGATAAAAATGGGTTGATCTTTTTCATCAAAAAGGGCCATTTCAACCACTCCGCCAATTTGAAGACCCGACTCAAGCTGCGTGGTCGTTACGGTCTTGGCTTGTAGGGCTTTTTCTAACCCAAGGCGGCCTCCAATTTTATAGGCCATCGTATTTGATAACTCATCAACAACGGCCTCCATTTCTTTAAAAGAATGAACGTAAAACAATTGGGGTTGCGGACGTGTGATATCAAAGGATTGTTCTACACATTGAAGATCTAAATATTTTTTTTCAACTTCATCAGATAAACAAGAATAACTTTCTCCAACTGACGATAACAATCCAGCTCCAAAAATTAAAAATCGATCCTTTTCTTTAAATAATCCATACTCAGTGCTCCACCATGAAAAACGAGTCAGACGTTGTGCTTCACTGACATAGGAGACCGCCGCCAAAGATTTTTCAAGCATCATCTGAACACGACTCACTTGCTCTGGAGTTGCATAGGGATCTTCTTTAATTTCTGATAGCTCTAAGACAGATTTATAAACATCCATGTCTTCTTTTCCAAAAATCACTTTTCTAGAAACTTCACCAAATTTTCTTAAAGCAGCGGCATACTCTTCATTCACCAACATGGGTGCATGTCCAGCCGCTTCATGAACAATATCTGGTGCCGGCGTGTAATCTAGGTGCTCTAATTTTCGCATATCACAGGCAATCGGAAGAACCCCCAACGAAAGCAATTCCAAAAAAGCTTCCGACGGAATAAAGCCAGTAACAACAACCGCCCGCCATCCTATTTTTTTTAATTTTTCATCAATATCAGATATTTTAGGTATAGAGTCTGTTGTAATGCCGGTTACGTCTAGACCCTTTAAATAATCCGCATGACCATGCACTTTAAAAAACTCTTTGGAGATTCTTAATATAAATCTCCATGAGGCTTGATCCATCGAAGTGTATTGATCATAATCTTGCTCAGCTACATATTGCTTTAGATGAAAAGGGAGTTCTTGAGTGACTTGCATTTTCATCTCATGACCCCCTAATGATTTTCTTGATTTAGTGCTGAAAGCTCAGCAGTCCTACGATTAATATTTTGTTTCACTAACCCCCCAATTATATCTTGAAGATTTTCATAGGAGGAAAGGTTTTTAGGAAGCTGCGATGTTAATTCCATGGTTAATACAGGGGTTTCACGTTCAAACCATAAATACCGTCCAAGACTTCCTGGAAAGTGCCCTAATGACTTCCAAGGAAGGCTTTCAAATTTTGGAGGATTTAACTTTGGTCCATCAAAATCTAATACCGTTAATGGTGTATGAATCGAAACAACAAAGTCGGGTTTATAATCTTGAATCTGAGCCAAGGCACACTGAGTTTCAGGCTCACTTGCCGCCGTATCACCAGGAAAACGACGAGGTACTCCTCCCATTTTTTGTTTCCATTCGATAAGAGCTTTTTCTTGCCAGTCTCGAGTTGGAAAATTACGATTCAAGTCCACTTTTCGCGCATTTGTTCTTGTTTTATTTTTTAATCCATCTGGATTCAAAATCGGCACAATCCGCCATTGATTTCGAGAATCAATTTCCTCAAGCCTTTGCATCCAAAATCGCCCCAAACTGCCAGCAGGAATTTCATCCCCATGAATAAGACTAAAAACAAGAATTTTTTTTGCATCAGATTCTTTTCCCTTTTTATCATAATGATAAATTGGAACACCTAAGGAGCTTTGACAAGTTTCCAATTGAATCACCTTTTTACAAGCGGACTCAATCAAGTTTTTGTCATATTTTCCTGCAAATTGAGATAAATCTTTTTGACACTGCTCACTCAATACATTTTCAGTACTACCAAAAACATTCCATGAAATTAAAAATGAAGTAAAAAAAATAACGTATTCTCGTTTAGACATGGCTCGTTCCCTTATCTTTAACATCTAAAACCTTTTCATCATTTATAATTTTAGTTTCAGTATCAACCACGGGTTGAATAAGTTTTTCTTCTTTCGGTAAATATTTAGCTATCAACATTCCATCAGATGAGGGAATAAATACGGGTTCATATTCACCAGAAGAAAATATTTTTTTATTAAACTCTTGCATCACCTGCACCTGGAGGTCACTGAACTTTTGATTTTTCTCACCCCATACTGTTCCTGACAAAAATACATTATCCGCAATGACAAGGGCTCCAGGCTTAAGATGTTTTTCTGCCCAATCTAAATAATTGACGTAAGCAGATTTATTTCCATCTATAAAGACCCCATCAAAGGGAGCGTGTTGTGAAATAAAAAAAAGTGAGATTTCAGCATCATCATTTACAAGATGAATTTTTTTATTTTTTTCTTTGTTCGTAAAAGTCCAAACAGGCTTTCCATTTGGCAGCTCGCTGTAAGAACTTTCGGCCCCTACCAATTTAGAAAAAACTTTTTTTGCTTTTTCTGCATGTTCTTTGTTTTTTTCAAAGGTCCATAAATCTGAATCTTGGGAAAGGGACTGATAAATATATTGTGCCGACAAACCTGTTAACGTCCCAATTTCAACAACTTTTTTGGGAGCCACTAAACTCAAAACAAGTGCCACAAGAGAGGCTTCATTTTGGCTTAAAGAGATGTTTTCTAATTTTATCTCTTGAGCTAACTCCCGGGACTGCCGTTTTAACGCATCCTCTTCTAAATAAAGGGATTGAATATATTTGGATTGATCATTGTTTTTTGAGTCACTTCTCTGTTGATTCCCCACGTCACACTCCTAGCTAGAAAAGCCTCTCGCAAAATAACACCTAATGCAATATATTTCTGGTTGTGATATTTATTCGCCATTGTTGCTATTAAAATTGAGGTATCGAGTTCATGCCCTTGAGAAAAAAACCCCTAAAAAAACATTTCGCCAATGGCTCCGAGGTTTTACTGAACCTTTTTCATGGTACAAAATCGCCTTTATCTCATCAATTTTTAAAATGGAAGCTCTGGTCTCAATGGAAGCAGGTTGTCGGACCAACGATTTCTTCACAAACAGAACCCCTACGTATTTATAATGGAAAGCTAACCATTTGGGTAAAAAACTCAACCTGGCTTCATCAACTTAATTTTATGAAGGATCCCATTATTGAAAGCATTGACCGCCGCTTTCAATCGGGATTTGTAAAAGAAGTTTATTTTACTCTTTCAAAGGGTGATATGGAATCCATTCCTAAAAGTGAAGTTCTAGATAACATGGACAGAATAGAACAATTGAAAGGAAAAAAAGAATGAAAACAAATCCAATTTTTAATCCCCAGCTTTGGACTGAATTTAAAGATTTTAATTTTCAAGACATTACCTACCATCGCGCTAAAGAACAAAATACGGTTCGTATTGCCATCAATCGTCCCGAAGTTCGTAATGCTTTTCGTCCCCAAACGGTGGATGAACTCTACATTGCACTTGATCATGCTCGACAATCTGCAGATATTGGTGTTGTCCTACTGACGGGCAATGGACCTTCACCAAAAGATGGAGGTTGGGCCTTCTGTTCAGGAGGTGATCAACGCATCCGAGGAAAGGATGGTTATCAATATTCTGAAAATTCAAAAATGACATCATCAGATCCTATCGATAAGGCCAAGCTCGGCCGCCTGCATATTTTAGAGGTGCAACGTCTCATTCGATTTATGCCTAAAATTGTGGTTGCTGTGGTTCCTGGTTGGGCCGTGGGCGGAGGCCACTCTTTGCATGTTGTTTGCGATCTGACCCTCGCCAGCAAAGAGCATGCTATTTTTAAACAAACGGACCCTGATGTTGCGAGCTTTGATAGCGGGTATGGATCCGCGTATTTGGCAAGACAAGTAGGACAAAAGCGAGCTCGAGAAATTTTCTTTTTAGGCAGAAATTATTCTGCAGAAGAAGCCTTTCAAATGGGAATGGTAAACCAAGTGATCCCTCATCAGGACCTAGAAACTGTTGCCCTGGAGTGGGCCGCTGAAATGAATCAAAAGAGCCCCACAGCCATGCGCATGCTGAAGTATGGATTTAATATGATTGACGACGGTTTGGTCGGCCAGCAACTCTTTGCAGGAGAAGCGACCCGCTTGGCCTACGGTACGGATGAGGCTCTTGAGGGCCGAAATGCCTTTGTCGAAAAACGCCCCAAAGATTTTTCAAAATTTCCCTGGCACTATTAAACGAAACTAAAAACAGGCTTCGTTGTCCCACAATCACAGGTCGTAAATTGGCAACTTTAATTCCGTAATATTTACCGTAAATATGACGGAATCGACAACACATTAACAGACATACAAATTCAACTCACTTGCCGCCACTTAAGTCTGTTTATATTTTTGACAATCTAGAACAAAAATTGCTTCTAAATGGTTTTATACCAATAAAGCATGTTAGAATATAAGAATTCAGCATTTTAAAGATTGATTGATACGTTTGGCCCATATCATATATTGGCTTTGTTGTTGCATGACCTTTTTTTGAACATTAACAAAAAAGGAATTGATAATAATGAAAAAGAGTATTTTTGTATTCTTAATATTAATTGGGAATTTATATCTTTTAACCTGCAATGATAAAAGCAATGGATCAGGCGGAAGTGGTGGTTCTTCAAGAGGTCGAGGTCCAGCATCTCAGGATAACATAGAATTTAGTGCTACAGAGGACCAAATAGCAAAATATAATATCTCTAAATTCCCAACGGATAAACAAAATAAATTTTCAATAGAGCGGACTGAATTATATTTGTTTGTTAACAAATGTCGTTCAGGAGAATTTGCTGAATGGATGTCACCTGCAACAACAGCAAAGCAGCAAGCAGAAAAAGAGAGTATTTTATCCTTGAAGTTAAATCGTCCTTTTTATTTTCAGTTGGTTCAAAACCAAGATCAAAAAATTCATTTTGTCGGCTCTATGAACGATTTCAATGAATATTTTTGTATTTCTCAAGCTCTTAGTGATGGTCAACCCGATTCGACTTCCCCTAAATTTTCATCAAATTTTTATGAAACCGCTTCAAGATTGCCGAACATAAATTTTCAAGTATTGTCACTATTGCTTGGTAAATGGCTAACAACTAACCTTGATTTAAATTCAGGAATTTCGATAGTTCAAAGCGATGCGTTTGACTACCTCCATGCAGTAACAATCTTAAGATCAATTTTTAAGCTTAGAATCAAGACCGACGAACGCGTTAAACTTGTTCAGGCAATTCTGGGCACAAAAGCATTCGCGGATCACTCATTTGAGCTTTCAGAAACGATTGTTCGAGAGTCGGATATTTTTATACTCCCAGAAGAACGCATCAAAATTACTGAAGCACTTTTAAATTGTGGAAGATCTGTCGATAAAAAAACAATTCTGACAGATTTCTGGAATGAAGTTCCGCAAGGATTAGATTTTACATCAATATTCCAAAGTCTTACTAATGGCACCTCTGCCGACTTTACGTTTAAAGCCTTTAGTTCGATTTTGAAATCAGGTGGAAAAATTCAAAACCCAGAGCGTATATTTCTAACAATATGGTCAAAGATAAGTACAGCGGCAACTATGGAATCTATGATTACCTTCGCACTAAAGGATTGGGAAAAAGAACTTTGGCTTTCTCGTCCAACAAT
>DAIRER010000582.1:0-1134 GCA_036795495.1 Pseudobdellovibrionaceae bacterium
AATCCCTGGGGGGACTGTCTTTACCAAACAAAGTTTTTTATCAAAAAATACTGATTCCGTTGAATAAAAGTGACTACCGAATTCAACAATCTAGTTTTATTGGAGAGATCCAATGAAACCTCACAATTTAAAACTAAAAATTTTAGGTTTTTCTTCTCTAACTGTTTTATTAATTTTATACCAACAGTGCAGTAACATCAAATTAGTTCAACCAGTTGTTGAACCTGGCTCAAATCACATCAGCGGAAAACTTTGTTTTCCCTATGATTCAGAAACTTACTCAGAATATTCATTATCTGAATTTTATATTATCAATCTGACAGCAAGAAAATATAAAAACTCGAATCAACCCGATAGCAACATGAATGGAGTTTTAGACTCTTTGGAAACCTCAGACTCTTTACAAGCGCAATCCACAATTCATGTTAATGAATTAGATCTGGATAAGGATGGACTTCCAGATTTTATTGAAAATCTTAAAGGTCTAAATCCCACTCGAAATGATCTTGAAGAAGATGGATTTGATTTAGACGGAGTCACCAACAAAAGAGAGCTTCAACGAGGCACTGACCCTGATTTTACATCAGAAGACTCTGAAGTGAATTATAGTCTTCAGGAAGATCTCGAAGCCTCGAGTTGTGGTGTTGGTCAACCATCCTATTCATTTGAGGTTAAAAAAATACCCGTTGTAAATACAAGCGCCTTTGTTGATAAAATAAATTCAAACGCATTAACATCTCTGACTCATGATGAAGATGAAAACGTATTTTTAATTTTAGCACGGATGACACCTTCAAATGCACTCAATGATATTAAATATCTTGCGAAATTTTTTAAACATTCTTCCTTAATGCCCATTTCTAAATCTTTGAGCAATAAAGATTTTTTTATTTTAGGATCGGAGGCTTCAAATTCAGAAGATGGAAATAGCTCCCCTCTTAAATACTACCAAAAAGTTGCAACTGGAGATAAACACTCTTGTGCTATTACGACGACAGGTCGTGTGTATTGTTGGGGAAACAATAGTTATGGCCAATTGGGTGATGTAAGTTTTTTGCCTCGATTTAAACCCACGCCTACTCAACTGGATGCTGATGTAAAATCTATTTCTATCGGAGCAGCACATACCTGTGC
>DAIRER010000141.1:0-5608 GCA_036795495.1 Pseudobdellovibrionaceae bacterium
TATAAGGGAAAGGTAGGAATAATTATTTATGAATGAATTAATTAAATTAGAAGAAGAGAAGAAGAATAAGGAAAATATAAAGCACAATACAGCCAAGAAAAGGAACTCAAATCAAGATGAGGATCAGTTTAGAGTCGTTATCAATAAAGACTCCAAGATCGTTTTAGATGAATTGGTTCTAAAAGCTAACGATGGATTTGAAGGTGGCGAAATTTCAAAATCTGATCTTGTAAACCTCTTAATTTTTAATCATAGAAATTCATTTTCTGATGCAGATATTAAAAACCTTAGAAACCTACACTTTGACGAAAAGAAGGTCCTAAAAGCCCTTCTGAAAAAGGCAGGTGAAGATGGAGATTTACCAAATGAAATTAAGCGAGTCCTCAGAGAGCATTTAGGGCTAATTGAGACAAATAAAAAGAAAATTTCAAAAACTCAGACAGAATTATCCACAGACAGACTTGTGGATAACTAACCTATTGAAACTTGAAAACAACGACCCGTTGCGCGGCTTCCTGACATCTTAAGCCATCGTTCTTAGCCTTGCTGAGACGATGATTCAGGAGTATCATGGTGTCTGGATTAAATATCCAACGCTCTAACGAGCAACCGATCTTTGAAAATCGAATCGATCGCGAGTGGCTATCAACAAAAGAAGCAGCTCAGTTTCTTTCAGTATCCGAGAATGCTCTCAGGATAATGGTCTATCGAGGCCAAATCCAGGCATTCAAAATCGGTAGAAGGTTAAGGTTCAATTTTAGAGATTGCGAGTCTCTCTTCGAAAGAAAGAGAGACTGATATGGCAATTAGAACTTATACCGAAGATGGAAAGAAATATTTTGAAGTTTACGTTCATGGACAAGATTCCAGAGGAATCCGTGTCCAAAGAAAGCGCCGAGGAATCTTAACTCTCAGAAAAGCTGAAAGTATTGAGTTCGAACTCAAACGTGAACTGCTAAATCTGAAAGAGGAAGAAATTCCTTATCGCTGGTCTGAGTGGCTCGGACAATGCTTAAATCGAATTAAAATTTCGCAAGCATTTTCTACCCATGAGAACTACGACAAAATGTTAAATAAATGGGTCACACCTAGCTGGGGTGACCTTGAGCTGCGAACAATTACTAAAACGCAAGTGTACACCTTAATTTATGAGGAGCTAGATCAGCGATTTACTCCTCACACGAAGAGGACTCTATTGAAAATGGTTCGAAGAGTATTTCAAATGGCAGTTGATGACGGTCTAATCGACCGAAACCCCTGCCTTGGTGTACAAGTCAAAGTGCCTGAAGTTGATCAAAAAGTTTTGACTAATACAGAGGTCGAAATTTTCCTTCGGACGGCCAAGCAAACTAACCACAGGTTTTTCCCGATTTGGTTTACAGCTTTAAAAACAGGCTGTCGCTCAGGAGAACTTATGGCCCTTTGCTGGACTGATATAGATTTCGAAGGACTGACAATTTCAGTAGCCAAACAATGGACTAACAAAACTGGATTTACGACGACCAAAACTCAACGAAGTCGGATTGTCCCCATTTCAGAAGATTTAGCCCAATTCCTAAAGGAGCTAAAACTGAAACGTGGAGGCGAAAATCAATTTGTCTTGCCTCATTTCCCAGAATGGGAGAATGGGGAACAGGCTCGAATTACCAGAGAGTTTTGCGAGGCCGTAGGAATTACCCCAGTCAAGTTTCACGACCTCAGAGCTACCTTTATAACGAATCTGTTATCTAGAGGTGTGCCGTTGGCACAAGTCATGGCTATCGTCGGCCACAGCCAGCTTAAGACCACAAATGGATACCTCCGGAAAGCGGGAGTTGAAGTTCGTGGAGTTACGGAGCAGCTTGGCTATAAAATGCCCGAAGAGGTTCATGTAGCTAAGGTTTTGTCTATTGTGAGGGGAAAATAACTATGATTTGTGTTAAGAATAGTAATGCTTCTTTTTGCTTCTTGCGATTTTCGAAATTAAGTAATACCAATTACTTAGGTTGGGGACTGTCTCCCCGACCAATTTCACCACTGTGAGATTGGTAAGACCTAAATCTCAAGCGAATTAAAAAGATTCGGTTCTACGGTTCTACTCACTCGATGGTGGAACTTTGTATAAATCCCAAAAAATTCATAAACTTAGCAGACGAAGCCTGTAATTAATAATAACTTTTAAATCCAAAAGCCCGCTTCTACAAAAGTTTTACGAGGTTGTTAATTTGGATTCAGCCATTCTATCAAGTAAACCCACCAAGGCTCGCTAACCACGACAGCGATAGAACCTGCTCTCGGGGAAATCGATTGAGTTTAGTTTCCAACTCAACTTAGTTCTGAACCAGTAAATGGAGCAGACTTTACAAGCATAAAAAATTGAGAAACAGATAATAGTCTAGTTCAATTTGAATCTAATTTGACGATAAGTAATAGGTGGGAAAAATTAGAAAAAAACTACAAGGATTATTAATAAAAACTTATATTTTTTCCGCCGTTCTAACAGCACTTTCCTTGTATAATTTCAGCAGCTTTTTCGCATCACTTAATTACTTCTGGATTGGGTCAGCTTTTCTTATAGGGTTTTCTATATGGTTTGCATTTAAACTCAAACGAACACCAGAAAAACATATCAATAAATGGGGCTATGTTGTTCTTACACGCGAAAAAGAACTTGAACATCGTTATATTGCAAAGCAAAAATTGGGTCGTGATTTAAAAGCAAATGAAATCGTACATCACATAAATGGAAAAAAAACTGATAATGAAATAAAAAATCTTTGCGTCATGGATAGCGAAAAACATGAGCATTTTCATTCATGGGTCAATTGGAAAAAAACAAAGTCTGGATTTTACCCTTCTTTCAGTGATCAAAAACGAGCGCTAGTGAAAGAATATAACGGAATTTTAATTGAAAATATTATCTCTATAAAGACTGAGTCCAAACAAGAAATAAATAAAGTTCAAATTAATGAGCTTAAAATTACAAACACCATTGAAAGCCAAGAAAAAACAAATTCAATCCTATCAAAAAAACTTTTCGATGAATTACGTAAAGAGAGAAACCGACTGGCTATCGAAAAAAAAATACCAGCTTATATGGTTTTTAGTAACAAGACCTTACATGAAATGATTGATAATTTACCAGATACAGATGAGTTGATGTCAGAAATTAGGGGTATTGGTGAGTATAAGCTTCAGATGTATGGATCTTATTTTACGGCCGTGATAAAGAAATTTAAGTCTGATTATAATATTGAATCAAAAAATAAAAGAAATTCTGCGTGAGTACTTTTAAGAAAGAATCTACCGGCTTTCATAGGCAATTTTCATCAATTTCTTTATCTGATCTATTTTATTTAGATTTCTGAGGTCAGTCACATGAAATTCAAGTTAATATCTCTTATACTGAATATTATACGTATAACCTGGAAACTCTGTATTCTCTAACATTTCATCAACCTCAGTTGTTCTGGGCATCTTTGGACAAATTTTTAATTGACCACGTTGTGAAACAAAATGAATGAAGTTATGTACTTTATTTCCAGACTTTGTTCAAGTCTACTTTTAATGGCCGTAAGTACGATGGGATCTGTCCAAATTCCATTAATATGAATACTTTCACTAGTTCTAATTGCCTTTGGGTAAATGCAAGTGGATCTAATCTCTTTGGCTGAGTTCATATTTCCCAATAATTCTTAATCTTTTTTTAAAAGATCTAAAAGTTCATCCAGTTCTTTTTCTTTCATTTGTTTATTTGACATTCTTGACTCCTTTTAAAAGTGTATTTATCTCCATAGCCTATAGAATGACCTTACCTAATGACATTTCAGGATAAAACATCCGTCGGATGTTTTTAAAATTAATTAAAATCTCATTTTGATTCGACTTTTGAATAAAACCTTAAATGGCATTGAAGATGAATAAACTTTAATGATGGGGGTTTTATGAAGAAAAAAGTTTTCTTCATATTTGGACTTATTTTAATGGGTGTTTTTAGTGTATATCTTTATGGATTATCGAAGAAGATCGTATTAACTCATTTTGAGTACCAAACAACGATGTTTAAAGAGGGTTGTGAAATTGGTTTAAAAAAAGGCTTGGATAACTCAGATAAGCTGCGTATCTAAAGAAAGAAGGAAAATGAAATTATTCGTATCTATTATCATCATAACTATATTAAATTTAAGTTCTTCCTTAGCAAAGTCTAAATCACAAAACTCATTTGATCGCCATCCATCGGCCAAAGTGAGTGATCCAGTTGTAAGCCTACCTGTAAATGAGGAAGTCTGCTTTAGCCCTGAAATGAATTGTGATCAGAAACTAGTAAAACTAATCCAATCAGCACAAAAATCAATTGATCTTGCCATTTTTGATATAAATTTAGATCAAGTGGTTCATGAAATTTTAGTGAAATCTAAAAAAATCCCAGTCCGTATTGTTGTGGATCGCAGACAATCTAAAGGACCACATTCTCTTGTCAGCACTCTTTTAAAAGCAAAGGCAAATGTCCGCTATGGTAAACAACGCGGAATTATGCACAATAAGTTCATAATTGTAGATGGAAAAATTCTTCAAACTGGAAGTTTTAATTACACGAATGGGGCTGCCTTTAAAAATGAAGAGAATCAAATTTATTTAACCGCGCCTAAAGTCCTTAAAATTTACCAAGATCGTTTCGAAGTCATCTGGCAAAAGTCTAAAGAGAAGTAAATTGATTCAGAGGTAATGTTAACTAGTTATCATAAAAAATAACTTAGGATAAGACACAGAAATCCGATCCAATCTGTCATCAAGAAAATACCGCATAATTTTTTAAATGATGTGAGAACTTTTTTGGAACAAGGGGTTGATGTTTCAGATTTTATAAGAAAAATATTTGGGTTTTGGTTTGTGATAGATTATACTATATTGAGAGAGTGGAAATGAACATAAGTGATTTTTTGGTGTTGAATTTACAAGAATCTTTGATCTTTTTTGGAATTTTCATTTTTATCATTGCTGCATTAGCAGTGTTATTTAAGTCGTTTGCTCTAGCTCTTCGTTACTGGTGGGTCGCAATTCCATTATTTGGCGCATGGTCAGGTGGAATTTTAGGTTTTTTTATTGGTGTAGCTCTAATTGTTGTCCTAAAATTGCTTTTCTTCATCTTAATGTTGCCATTTAAACTTTTGTCTTCTGAAGACAGTAAACCTAAAGATATCAAACATTAAACCAATTTTTTTAGTATAGGATAATTATCATTACAGAACCACATTAAGTAGCACCTCGTTAACTATAAAACTGTCAAGAGTTGCTCATGTGCCATTCTTAGTGGATTCTGCTGGCCTTTTGAGGAGTCGATCGATAGTGGGACCTACCGTAATACAGTATTGGTTTGAACCAGAACCTGTTAAATCTCAAGAACCCGTGTTGCTACAGATCGAATAAAACGACGGTCATGAGAAATAAAAATTCCACTAGAATTGCGCTCTATAATTTCGGCTTCAAGCTCTTCACAACCATCTATATCTAAATGATTTGTTGGCTCATCAAATACAAAAAAATTGGGTTGATTCATCTTGAGAATTAAAAACCTTAATCTTGCTTTCTGCCCACCGCTTAAATAAACCACTTTTTTATTCAAAACTTC
>DAIRER010000142.1:0-5606 GCA_036795495.1 Pseudobdellovibrionaceae bacterium
CAGTGGCAATATCTCCCGTTAAAAGCCATCCCTTAGAAAGAACTTTTTCAGTTTCATCGGGTCGATTCCAATATTCTTTCATCACCTGTGGTCCCTTAACGCAAAGTTCACCGGCCTCACCAAGACCCAAGGCAACCCCCTCGTCATTTCGAATTTCAATATCCGTGCTTGGTAAAGGAAGGCCAATCGTGCCAACGCGATCCGTCCCATCAATGGGATTACAGCACACAACCGGTGAAGCTTCGGTGAGTCCATAACCTTCGACAATCACGCTTTTTGTTAACTCCATCCACTTTTGACTGACAGTTTTTTGTAAAGCCATGGCTCCAGCAACACTGACTTTTAAATGTGAAAAATCAATTTTTTGAAAATCAGCATGGTTCATAAGTGCGTTAAACAAGGTGTTAACCCCCGTCAATAATGTAAACGGGTATTTTTGAAGGTCTTTAATGAAGCTAGAAAAATCCCTGGGATTGGTTATAAGCACGTTGTGTGCTCCATATTTTAGAAAGGCCAAACAATTCACAGTTAAAGAAAAAATATGATAAAGTGGGAGGGCTGCTATGGCAATCTCTTGACCCATTTTCAGCTTAGGTAACATCCACGCATCGATTTGTAACATATTGGCTACGATGTTTTTATGAGTGAGCACAGCCCCTTTAGAAACACCAGTGGTTCCACCAGTATATTGAAGAAAGGCGATGTCATCTAAGTTTACAGAAGCTTTTATAAATTTATTTTCTTTTCCAATGTCTAGAGCCTGATTAAAAGTGTAGGCATTTGGGATATGAAACGCCGGCACCATTTTTTTTACGTATTTAACGACCGAGTTCACAAGAATTTTTTTAGGTAGAGGGAAAAGATCGCCAATTTCAGTAATAACTACAGATTGGATAGCGGTATTTTTAATAATTTTCTCTAAATGGGCTGCATAGTTGGCTAAGATAATAATAGAGACGGCACCAGAATCTTTGAACTGATGTTCCATTTCATGGGGAGTGTAAAGGGGGTTTGTATTTACAATGATAAGTCCCAATTTAAGGGCTGCAAAGGCCGCGATGGGATACTGTAAAAGGTTCGGAAGTTGAATCGCAATTCGATCCCCTTTTTTAAGGCGCAATTCATTTTGCAAAAAACTTGCAAATTGATCCACTTTTTCATTAAGTTCATTGAAAGTTAAAGTGACTCCCATATTTGAAAAGGCGGGTTTTTCTGAAAATTGTGAGACTGAAGTTTCAAATACGCTCACAATAGATTCACATTGGGTTAAATCGATTTCTTGCGGAATTATTTTAGGATAGTTTTTATACCATATACGATTCATCTCAACCCCCTCGTTCAATGAAAAATTAAAATAAAATAATAACTCGTATAATAGTTTGATGGATCTCTTAAAAAAATGCTACAGAAAACAATAGATCTAATAAAAAAGGAGATTGTCATGAGTCTAGTTCAAGTTGGAAAAAAAGTACCCGATTTTAAACTCGCCTCTTCCAGTGGAGAGGTTTTTCAACTTTCAAAAATGAAAGGAAAAACTGTCGTTCTTTACTTTTATCCCAAAGACAGCACCCCAGGCTGCACTATTGAAGGACAAGAATTTAATGATCTTTTAAAGGATTTCAGAAAAAAGGGAGTCGAGGTCTATGGAGTTTCAAGAGACAGTATAAAATCTCACTGTAATTTTATTACAAAACAAGGTTATAAATTCGAGCTTTTAAGTGATGAGGACGAAAAAGTTTGTCAACTTTTTGATGTGATAAAAGAAAAAAACATGTACGGCAAAAAAGTTATGGGAATAGAAAGAAGCACTTTTGTTATTGATGAAAATCAAATGCTAAAAAATGAATTCCGAAAAATTAAGGTCGAAGGACACGCTCAAATGATCCTCGACCTATTTTAAAACAACACACAATAATATCAATTCCAGTTATAAAGTAGACCAAGGCGGCAAGGAGCTTGTCGCGGAGGCGCACTAACTGTGCGCCGCACAAGACAACGACGCAGCCAACGAAGGACTACGAAATAAATGGAATTGATACGCGTCTAGTGGAAGGCTTCCATCATTAGCTTTGACAACTGCTTAGAAAACTTCACGGGATCTGGAAGCTGCGTTCCCTCATTCAGCAGCGCTTGAGCGTAAATCACTTCGGCGATTTCAGAACGTTTGGTCTCGTCCGCAGTGAGGAGGCGTTCAAAGATAGCATGCTCTGGATTGATTTCTAAAATTCTTTTTGTCGTGCTTCCTTTGTAATCTTTATTGATTTGTGACATCAATTGCTCCATGCGGTGAGAGGGATCATGTTCCCCACTGACCAAGCAAGCCGGCGTTTCGGTCAAACGATCAGAAACTACAACGTCCTTAATATGTTCACTTAAGTCCTTTTTTAGGCCTTCAATAACGGGTTGAAATTTTTCAGTCCAAGTTTTTTTCTTTTCTTCAACTTGCTTTTTTTCTTCTTCAGTTTCTAGATCTAATTTTTCTTCAGTTATAGATTTTAGATTTTTACCTTTGTATTCTTTCAATGAATCACTGACCCATTCATCAACGGGATCAACCCATAATAAAACTTCGTAACCCTTTTGTTTTAATTTTTCAAGATAGGGGCTCATTTGCAGTTGTGAAAGATTATCCCCAGTTAAAAAGAAAATATTTTTTTGTTCAGGCTTCATTCTTTCCACATACTCTTCAAGAGTCGTCATTTTATCCGATTGAGTGGTATGGAAAAGCAAAAGGTCCTGCAACTTTTCTTTTTGCGTGGGATCGCTGGGGAGTCCTTCTTTAAGAACCGGACCAAATTCACTCCAAAAGTTTTCGTATTGAGGTCTGTCTTTCTGTAACATTTCTTTTAATGTAGAAAAGATTTTACCAACAACATTTTTTCGGATTTGAATCACTTGACGGTTTTGCTGAAGAATTTCTCGAGACACATTTAAGGATAAATCAGAACTATCCACAAGGCCTTTAACAAAGCGAAGATACTGGGGCAAAAGATCTTTAGAGTTTTCCATAATAAAAACGCGTTTGATATAAAGACTTAAACCATACTCCATGTCTTTTGAAAAAAAGTTCCAAGGTTTTTTACTGGGGATAAATAGTAAACTTGAAAACTCCATAGTTCCTTCGGCCTTGTAGTGGACCGTTTTAAGAGGCTCACTCCAATCATGGGTCAAGTGCTGGTAAAATTCTTTATACTCATCCGCTGTAACTTCAGAGGGGGATTTTAACCAAAGAGCCTTTTGGCTATTCAAAGTTTCATCCACAATTTCTTTGGATTCCTTTTCATCTTTTTCGCTCAATTTTTCTGTTTTCATTTTAATCGGGAATGAAATAAAATCAGAGTATTTTTTCACCAAAGATTTTAAAACCCAATCATCCGTAAAATCTTTGACCTCTTCTTCGGATTCGAAGTTTTTCAGTTTTAAGGTGATGGTGGTTCCAGTTCCTTCAGCACGAGGCACTTCATCTATGCTGTAGGTGCCATCTCCAGTGGATTCCCAAAGAACGCCCGTGGAGCTTCCGGCTTTTTGAGTGTGCAAAATCACCTTGTCCGCCACCATAAAAGCTGAATAAAATCCAACACCAAACTGACCAATCAATTCTGGATTGTTTTTCGCTTCTTGGCTCAATTGGGCAAAAGCTTTCGTTCCACTTTTTGCTATAGTCCCAATAAACTCAACAACTTCTTCTTGAGACATTCCAATGCCAGAGTCAGAAATTTTTAATGTTTTTTCGGTTTTATTTGGTTCCAAACGAATGGCATATTCATGGTTTGAGTCCACAAGTTCTGGTTTTGTGAGGGCTTGAAACTTAAGTTTATCCATGGCGTCAGATGCGTTGGAAATCAATTCTCTTAGGAAAATCTCCCGGTGAGAATAAAGGGAATGGATCACAATATCTAAAAGTTGTTTGATTTCAGCATTAAAGGGTTGGGTTTGTTTAGCCATGGTTAAAAACCTCCTTGGGATTGATTATAATTCAATAATAAAAACTAAATTGAAGATGTATTTTGATAATTCATTCTAAGTTGTCAAGGAGTTCAGGGATAAGTTTTTAAGATTTAAAGCAAAGGCTTCAATTTCTTCTGGTTTTGTATCCCAAGAACACATCCAACGGCATTCAAAAGTATTTTCATCCCAGACGTAGAAAAAATGTTCTTTACGAAGGTCTTTGACCCAATTTTTCGGAA
Organism: Pseudobdellovibrionaceae bacterium; assembly: GCA_036795495.1. Classification (GTDB taxonomy): domain Bacteria; phylum Bdellovibrionota; class Bdellovibrionia; order Bdellovibrionales; family Bdellovibrionaceae; genus DAIRER01. Next base: position 4,188 of record DAIRER010000142.1, read on the forward strand.
TTTTTGCAAAAACAGCATTACTTTGGACGGGTTGAGTGATCTCAACTCCGGGAATATCCTTTGTCTTTTCAAAAAGTAATTGGGCCATGCTATTAGCCTGTTGAGCGATGGATTTCCAAAGTCCATGCTCTAAGTAGGTTGCAAACTGTGCAGAAATATAGCGAGTTTTTGAGGGCAATTGTAAGCTCTGTTTTCTAAGAAAAGTAAAGTCACGAGCTAAGGCTTTATTTAAAAAGATTATGGCTTCTCCGAAAATAAATCCATTTTTCGTACCTCCAAAAGAAACCACATCGACGCCAAGGTCCGTGGTGAAGGTTTTAAAGTCTAAGTTCAGAGAATGAGCGGCATTGGAAAGTCGTGCCCCGTCCATATGAATTAACAGCCCCTGGGACTTCGCCCATTGAGTGAGCTCTTGAAGTTCCTTGAAGCTATAGACGGTGCCAAGTTCTGTCGGTTGAGTTATACTGAGCACTGCCACTTGGGCAAAGTGTTGGTCCCCTTTGCGGAGAGCCATTTTTTGAAGTCCTTCCAGGCATATTTTTCCATTTTTTGTGGGGCAAGGGATCAGCTTTCCGGCTTGAAATTCTGGAGCAGCACATTCATCTACATTCAAGTGGCTTATGTCTGAACAGAGACAGGCCTGATAGGATTTCATCATGGATCTTAAAGAAAGAACATTCGCTCCGGTCCCATTAAATACAAAATAAGTTTTTGCATCTTTTCCAAAATGAGTTTTAAAAAGTTCATTGGCTCGTTCGGTCCAGAGGTCAAAACCGTAACTGTGTGCATGACCTTGATTTATTTCTAAAATAGATTTTAAAATTTCAGGATGGGCCGGCGCGTGGTTGTCACTGCCAAATCCTTTTTCAAAAAGAGAATCTTTCATTTTTTAATAAATCCATAAATAAAATGGTGCATAATTAAGGCAGCTAGTTTTGAAGTTTTATGATCAAAATCTAAGGGGGGTGAAACTTCATAAATACCCAGTCCCCTGACATCATAGTTTTTTTGTAAATGTTTGAATAACTCTAAGCAAAAAATCAAGGAGAGGCCTGTTGCCCAAGATTGAGAACACCCCGGAGCCTCGCTGTTTGAAAATGCATCAATGTCGAGACTGATAAATACCTTTAATTTTTTATTATTTGGTAGAACTGCTGGAGGGAGTTTAGAAAAAAGTCGATTTAAATCATCAGGATTCAATAATTCATTTTGAAATATAACATGGGCTAGATGCTCGTGAGCCCAGGCTAAATGAGCGGCGCTGTTGCAATGATTTTGAATACCCACTTCAAAAAATGAAACTTCTTTTGAAAACTCTTTAAGCATTCTAAAAAAAGGAGTTCCAGAATGAGGGACCTCCGTCATGGGGCGCACATCCAGGTGTGAATCTAAATTGATAATAAGAGCCTCATTTTTATA
>DAIRER010000143.1:0-5600 GCA_036795495.1 Pseudobdellovibrionaceae bacterium
CATTAAGAATTAAGCGATTCATTAAAAAGCAACCAGTATTATGAACAGTTTTACTTAACTCCTAAAGAAATTAGAGAGAAGAATTTAAGACGGAGAAGTGTCGCACTTCAGGTGAAAATCCGGCTCATATTAAAGGTAGCGGTATCTAATAACATTAAAAAAGAAATAATTACAATTTATAAAAATTCAATTTGAACTACAAAAACATGTAAAGTAAAAATATATAATCTTAAATAAATAAGAGTCGTTAATAAAACTTAGAAAGTTAATACTTTTAATATCTTATATATTTAATTTACGATATGGAAACTTTGGAGCGTCAAAAAACTAAAAAACAATAGCTCTATAAAATAGCTAAAAATAAATAAGTATTATAGGAATTAAAGAATGAAGCAACTTTCATTTATAAAAGACCCTCGAAATGACACGAAGCTTTGGTGGATTCAAAAACAAAAAAATTACGGTGGGAGTTTGAATTATCGAAAAGTGGAGCGGCCCTTTGATTCCAAACAACTGGTGCATGTTGTATTTAAAGCGAAACTAGGAGATGGAATTTGGTTCACACGAAGTTCAAAAAGCATTCAAACTTTGTTGATTCAAGTTGCCAATAAGTATGACTTGAAGATCAAAGAAAAATCTATCAATAAGGATCATATTCATATATTGGTTTGGACGAAGGTACGTCAGAATTTGATTCAGTTTTTAAGATTGTTTGCTGCAGAGATGGGCCGAAAGTATAAAGAAATTTTCAAAAGGTTTGGCATCAATAAAACAAAAAACTTATGGATGGCTCGACCTTTTACAAGACTTGTGAACTGGGGTAAGCGATCTGTGGATGTTATTACAAAATACATTCAGAAAAATACCCACGAAGCTTTGGGTTTTATAGAGTATAAACCCAGGAAGCATCGATTGAATGTTTTTTTAAAAAAGTGGCAAGAGCAGTCGCTTGTCGCTTCAAGTTGATTCAACCCTGAAAAACTGAACTAAATATTCGACAGTCTCTCTTGAACCTTTCCTAATTATGTTCCTGTGCTGGTTCTTGTGCATCTGTAGCCGGTGGAAAATAAGTGAGTTGAGGGCCGAGCCGATGTCCTGCAGGGATGGGCTTTCCAATTTCACTAACCATTAAATCCCTTTCAGAAAGATTTAGACTTTGTCTGACTCGGTCCATGGTTTCGGGAGCAAAAGGGTAAAGCATAATCATGATGTTTTTTAAAATATAAAAACAATTAAAAAGGGCCTCATTGCGTGATTCTATAGGGAAACGATCATCATGAGGTTTAAACTGTGTGAAAAGACTATTGATTTGCCGGGCATAGTTTTCAATCGCCCCCAAAAGCACAACATATTCTGATCGCTCCATGGCGCGCATATACCTTTGAGTTAATTTGATGGTCTCTTGTAAAACCTTTTCAGTGACCTTGCCTTCGGGCACCATACCTTGAAATTTAGAGTGAGCCGCAGAGAGAGGTTTTTCAAAGGCGGCATTCATCGGACCTGATAAAAATTTATTTCTTTCGTTAAAAGCTTCAAAGTCAAAACTAGAAGGTTTGTCCGGCAAACTCAGCGTTGCAAAAAAATATCGAATTTGATCTGCAGAATATCCCTTGCTGAGGAGGTCCAATCCAGAAAGAAAATTCCCTCGAGATTTACTCATTTTCTCGCCATTTACGAGTAAATGGGAACAACCTAAAACCTCTGTGAGTTGAAGTTCCCCTTCAATGGGAAGTCTCGAAAAATCGGATTGCATGCCCATCCACATCGCACCTTGCATAAGTACATAGAAAAAGACATTGTCTTGGCCTAAAAATTGATAAATTTTAGCATGGGGGTCCATCCAAAATTGTTTGTACTCCTCGGGAGCGCGGCCCATTTTTTTTAAAGCCACTTGAGTAAAGGCAATCGGTGCAATCAGAGAATCTGGCCACACATAAAGTGTTTTTCCCATCATCTCTGGATCGCCCACCTCCGGCAGTGGAATGCCCCAGGCCACATCTCTTGTAAAAGAGCGATAAGCCCATTTGTCCATAATTTCCGTTGGAATTTGATGGGATTTGAAAATCACCTCGGCGGATTCTAAATCTTTTTTATTTTCAAACTGAGCAACAATTTTTTTACCAGGAGCATATTTGCTTTTATGTAAAGGCAGGGACGATTTAATTTCTTTAAATTTTTCTTCGTGGGTATTGTCAAAAATTAATGATGGAAGAACCATATTTATCACTTCATTATAAACAGGGAGTCTCCATTTTGTTTTTTTACTCTGAATCCAAATTCGAAGGGTCTCAGAAACCTTCGTCATATCCAGCCACCAATGGGGAGTGTCTTTTAAAACAGGTGTCGCATCACTTAAAGAGCTGCGAGGGTCAATCAACTCTGACGGGTCATATTTTGTGCCACAAACCTCGCATTCATCAGAATAGGCTTCGGTGTTGGAGCACTGCGGATTGGGGCATTTTCCACGCACAAAACGATCTTGTAAAAAACGGTTCATTTTTGGATCAAACCATTGATGTGAAACTTTTTTTGCTAGAAAACCCTTATCATAAAGGACCTTCATGAAATTTTGTGAGATTTCTTTATGTATCGGAAAAGTTTCTGGCATGGAGGTGCCTGAGTAGACATTGAAACTGACATGAAATTTTTGAAGCTCAGCCCTATGATGCTCGCGCAGTTCTCCTAAAAATTCTTGAATAGGCTTTCCCGCCTTAATTGCCGAAACCTCTGTTGTAGATCCATGATCGTCTGTACCGCAAACATAAAGTACATTTTCATTTCCTATCCATTGGCGTAACCAACGAGCATGAATATCTGCGGGAATAAAACTTCCGGCCAAATGCCCTAAGTGGAGCGGTCCCGTAGCGTAGGGCATTCCAGAAGTGACAACAGCTTTTGTTGGCTTTGGAAAGGACTCAATAACAGATGAAACATCTTTAGGGGGCGTTGGTGGGGTGAAGTTTTTTGAATTCATTCAAGTTCCTTAATAAATCGATTTGATAGGAATAGTGTATTATGTCAATTCGGGATTTGGTCAAACAATCCCAGATATGACATGTTGCATGGATTAAGTCTTAAAGGGATTTTTTAGTTTTCTTGATCTTCACAGTTAGAATATAAGAATTTATGATTCAAACCACACAAGCCGTACAAACGACACAAACGATTGAAAATTTATTTGATAGTCATGTTCATTTTCGAATGACCGGAGAAATACAAAGCCGATTGGATTTATCAAAACTAAAATCATCAGAAGAGTTAAAAACACTTCACATTTCACCCTCGCATTTTCTGGGAGATTGGATTGTTGGATTTGGATGGGATGAGTATCTGTGGCCTGAAAAGGATCAAAATTTAAACAAAACTTTTTTAGATAAAATATTCCCCCACCAACCCGTTTTGTTTTCACGAAAAGATGGGCATCGCGCTTGGGTGAATTCCTTGGCATTAACGCTAAATCCAGAAATCGAATCCTTAGATTCATGTTTAAAAGATTCAAAAGGCGAAAGTGTGGGAATTCTTTTAGAGAATGCTCATTACGCGTTATTAAGAAATTTACCTAGACCTTCTAAAAATCAAATCGAAGAACATCTACTTCGGGCTCAATCTTTATTTCATCAAGCGGGGTTCACTCATGTCCGAGATCTAAGTACCTCCATGGAACAAGAGATGATCCTGCGCGAATTGAATCAGAATAATAAATTAAAATTATTTATTAAATCCAACTTAGTGTGTGATCGTTTTTCTGAGTTAGATTCTACATTGGAAAAGGCGCAGGTATTAAAATCAGAGGAATCGAATCGAATTCAATTTGAAGGTTTAAAACTTTTTTATGATGGATCTCTTGGATCAGAGACCGCTTTACTTTCTAAATCCTATCCGTTGAGTTCTTCTACTATGCAAAATTGGGACAAAGTTGATAAAAATTTTGGCCAGCGGCTTTGGGAGCCCAAAGAATTGGAAAATGCTATAGAAAAAATTTGGAAAAGAGGATTGGATGTTTCGATACATGTTATTGGAGATCAGGCGGTGGATGAAGTTGTGGATTGTGCCCGCAGAGTTTCTGCAAACGGAATCGTTGGTCGACTAAATTTAGAGCATGTGCAGATTTTGAGACCAGAAACTTTACAAAAAATGAAAAACTTGCATGTGCGTTGCCATCTTCAACCCTGTCATTTTTTATCGGATCGAGTTTGGTTAAAAGAAAAATTAGGTGATTTATTTAGCTATGCTTTTCCGTGGGAGGCCCTTCGTCGTGCTAAAATTCCATTTTATTTTGGAAGTGATTCTCCGATTGAGCCCACAAGTGTATTTAACAATCTTAGAGCCCTGAATGAATCTGCTGAAGCGGGAATTCCTCAACTTCAAACAGAGGGTGGGCTAGGGGTGTTTCAATTTCATCAAGCCTATGATTTATGGGAAAACCTAGGCTCAAATAAAGGCATAAAAATACAAAATTCAAAGGAACAAAAAACGTTTACTGTGCTTGATGTAGAAAATCATAAAATCAAAGAGGTTTGGTTTCAAGGGGAGCAGCTACTATAAAATCGCCCTATTTGTAACAACCAATAAGTTGAGCCGTTTTATGACGGATCAACTTATTGCCCTACCATTCGATTTAGTATTTCCAACAACCAAACAAATTCATGATCCCAATCAATTGACCTTCTTTAAGATCCTTTTTGATCACGGCCTGTTTTATTTTTTGAAACAGCTCATAGGTATTATAATATTCTGTTCTTGATTGAACACCATATTTTTCTGAGAGGACTTTGTAAGCGGGATATGTCAGAGAAAGCTCCATGGTTTTTTCGGCTAGAGTATTTGGATAGAGAAGTAAAAGATTTTTAGCATTTTCGGGAGAGATATCCCAACCATTGTTTTTTCTAGAACTTGTTTTAAGTAGAGTGTTTCCAACAATGATTCTTTTCTTTTCTTCATTCGCAACAAGATAATCAAGTTGATAAATATCTTTTACTTCTTCGTCTTCAGTGACGTTGAGAATAAATTTAAATGTTTCATTTAATAGAGTGATTGTTTGTTCACTTCCATTAAAGTCATTCAGTGGAATACTGAAATCCATTGGGACCCCAAGTTTTTTTTCGTCACTTATTTTTTCACTTGTCATTGCTTTTGAAGCAGTTAGTGCTGCAATTCGACAATGGATATTTTGATCTTTTGAGTCTTGTGTCGAAGATGCATTGGCCTTTCTTTCAATTTGCGGAGCCAAAGCCATCACTGCGGATACGATACCTGTCATTAAATAGTTGTTCATAAATCCCCCCCCGATTTTAAAAACTAATTGTGTGTATGTCTAATAGACTATGGGTTTTATTTTGTAAGACAAGTCGGAGTCAAGATAAAATTAAGGAAAAATTAAGGCAAAATTAAATCTTCATAAATAACTTCAATTGGTCTTTCTTTTTTTTGAGCGGTTTTAGCTTTTGTAATGAAAACCTGAGTGGACTCGGAGTCTTGAGCGTCCGGGTTTTGTATCACGGCAGTAAACGGTCCTTCATAGGAAAGAATATGTTCGCTTTCTGAATCTTTCACAAGAACAGCAAAAAGATTTGGATTGAGTGGAGCCCGCAGAAGTTTTA
>DAIRER010000144.1:0-5581 GCA_036795495.1 Pseudobdellovibrionaceae bacterium
TTTACCCTCGTCGAATAACAAATTGACAGGAAAGTTTAATGACTACAAAGAGCATCCTTTTTCTTGGTGGGAAAAAAAGAATGTGAGTCTTGGAATTGGTACTGATAATTACATTACTCTGAATACAGATTTTCTAAAAGAAATGCTCATACTTTTGTATACAGATCCTGAAAACCTAAAAATCACAAAACTTTTAATGATTGCCAGCGGAGAAACTCGTCGCCCCTTCATGAGTCATCTCTTATGGAAAATGCGCAAAAAATATTCTAAACTCTAAGGAATAATAAAAATTATGCCTCAAATTGAACTTAATTTTCCAAACTATTTACAAACCCTTATCCGCTTAGCTTTGATCTTAACTTTAGGATATGGCGGTCAGCTTTTGATTCGACAAATAACTATTTTATTTCATCGATTTATTTTGCCTAAAGAAACAGATGCCGAACTCGAAAGAAGAAATGAAACCCTTAAACACGTCGTCCGGTATATTTTAAACACTCTTCTGATTTTTATTGTTGGTCTACTTTTTCTTTCTGAATTAGGCATTTCCCTGGCTCCCATTTTAGGTGCGGCTGGTGTCGTAGGTGTCGCTGTCGGCTTTGGAGCACAAAGTCTTGTGAAGGATTATTTTTCTGGTTTTTTTATACTTATGGAAAACCAAGTCCGCAAAGGGGATGTGATCGAAGTTGCTGGAAAATCAGGATTAGTCGAAGATCTGACTTTAAGATATATTCGCCTGAGAGACTATAGTGGACAGGTTCATTTTGTTCCCAATGGTTTAATCACAACCGTTACAAATATGACTTTAGAGTACTCATACGCACTGATTGAAATCGGCGTCGCATATCGAGAAAATCTTGATGAAGTTCTTTCAACAATTGCACAGACAGCACAAGTCATGCGGCAAGAACCAACTTGGTCCTTAAAAACACTCGAACAACTTGAAATCGCTGGTGTTGAAAATCTCGGCGACTCGTCAATTTTGATTAAGAGCCGATGGAAATCGGTTCCTCTTCAACAATGGGAAGTTCGACGAGAGTTTTTAAAACGTATTAAAAAAGCTTTTGAGGATAAAAACATTGAAATTCCGTTTCCACATATCACTCTGTATTCAAGTCAAATTAAAAATATCACTCAATCTAAGGAAACAACGTGAACCCTTCAAAAAAATCTAAAAATTCATCAAAATCTAAATATTTGGGATATTTTCTGATTGGAATTTCTGCTTTAATTCTTTATTTCCAATTTGTAGATACTCCTGATGAAAATAATGCAGATGTAAAACAAAACGCTGATTTAAAAACATTTGAAGGTGACCCCCATCAAATTGTGGATCAACATCTTAAAGAAGCACAACACAATATCTATAATAAAAAAGAACAAATTCAATTTCAAAAAGATCAAGACGATCAACTCGATTTTGAAGAATTTGGCACCGGAACACATCTAGAAAAGAATCCCATTCCCTTAGAACTCAATAGCTCCGAGATAGGTGAAAAACTGAGTCAAGATCTTAATAAAAATATGGCCCTTTATAAGGGGAAACCCACTTCCCCCGATGAGCTTTTACAAATGGAACTTTTTAATGCTTCTGAACAAAATAAGTTAGATGAGGCCTACAAAGAAGCTTATGCCAAACATTTTATAGAAAATGCCCGACGGGATGGTTGGGAAATAAAATTGAACAAAAATTATAAAATAATTTCAGCAAAACCTATTTTAAAACCAAATTAAATAGATTTTTTTCATTGTTGCTGGCTGCGTCTCAGCAGGACTTGTTTTTTTTGATTCTTATAGAGACTATGGAGCAGTTTCCAATTAATAACTAGACCTAATGAGGAGGCCTATACATGAAAAAAATTATACTCTTACTTTCTGCATTCTCTTTTCTTTTATCATCTTGTGGACCAAAAGCCTTTGTAAAAGGTGAATACGAAGATACACAAGCAGAAAATTTAAAAAATGACCAATGGTCAGAAACAGACATGCAAAAAGTTGTCCATGATCTTGTTGGAAAAATGGTAGAACATCCTTCAATTTCTAAGTCAAAAAATCCACCTATTGTAATGGTCACACAACTTCAAAACAAAACTTCTGAACATATTGACACTCAAAGTGTCATGGATATGGTTCGAGTTGAACTTATGAATACTGGAAAAGTAGGCTTTGTAGATAAAGAAGCTCGAGAAGATATCAAAAGCGAGTATGAATATCAGGGCTCTGGAGTTGTTTCTGAAGAGACCCTTAAAGGTCCTGGAGGCCAAACGGGTGCAGATTTTATACTTAACGGTCGATTGGACTCCATTGTTCAAGAGGTTGGAAAATCAAAATCTGTTTATTATAAAATCACTTTAAATTTAACCAATTTAAAAACGGGCGTTATGGCTTGGTCGAATCATAAAGAAATTCGAAAGGGCTTTAAAAAGCAATCTATTGGTTTATAACCAAGTTCATTGAATTTAATTATTAATGAAATATAAATTATTGTTCGTTCTTTTCATTTTCAATGCGGGCTGCGCGACTTATCAACATAAAGTTCAGCAAGCTCGCTCTTTAATTGAAGATCATCAATTTCCACAGTCCGTAGCTCTTTTAGAGCCCCTGGCTAAAACCCCTAGCGACGATCAATTAATCTATCTTTTAGACTATGCCGTCGCCACACAACTTGCTGGTGACCTTAAAGAAAGTACTCAGTCGTTTTTGAAGGCCGACAAGCTTGTTGAGTCCGTAGATTATCACTCTGTAAGTCGTATTGGCAGCTCACTAGCACTTAGTGAAGAAATGGTTCAGTACAAAGGGGATAGTTTTGAGAAAATGTTTATTAATGCCTATCTAGCTATGAATTTTTTAAGTGAAAATAATTATGATGCAGCTATGGTTGAGGCTCGACGGATTAATGAAAAATATCAAAAAAACAGACTGGATGAAAAAAAGAGCTTTGAACAAAACTTTTTTTCAATATTTATCGGCTCTAATTTGGGAATCTCAAAAAAAGTATGACGATGCCTATATTGATTATGAAATTTGTTATAAAATTGATTCAACTTCGACGGCACTTCACTCGGCTCTGCTTCGAAGTTCCAAGTTAGCTCGTCGCGAAGACTCTTATAAAAAATGGAAACAGGAATTCCCCCATATTATCGAAAATCCTGACTGGTATGACCCCAAAAAAGGTGAACTTATTGTGATCTATCAACAGGGATGGGGTCCCCGCAAGGCCACCAACCCTTCTGAACCTCGATTTCCAATACTACGCCCCTATCCGAGTCGCACTCAATATTCAAAAATTTCTCTTTCTAATAAAATTGAAGCTGTTTCAGAGCCTATTTATAATATCGAGGCTACGGCTATTAAAACGCTACAAGACGATGCCGCTTCACTTTTAGGACGAAGACTAGGGGGTATTGCCACAAAGGCGGTACTCGCAGATCAAATCCGGCAAAAAAATCAGGGGCTTGGAGATCTTGCCTGGATTGTTATGAATTTATCAGACCGAGCGGACCTCAGACAGTGGTCCACCTTACCAGAATCAATACAAATTTTAAGGATTCCCCTTTCACCAGGAGAATATAAGTACACTTTACAGGGGCTGGATTTTTATAAAGAACCCACCCAAGAAGTAAAGGATGGGTCTGTTTCAATTAAAAAAGGACAGAAATCTTTCTTAATTTGGAGAAGCCTAAACTAAGCCTCTCTTTTAAAATTAATTGTTCTCTTTTAGACTTGTTGTGTTCCCAAATCCCACAACTAAATTTTGGCTGCTCATGGGTAAGCTAGGAGTTTCATCCTCTCGAACTTGACTGGGCAATACAGTGGCTTTTTCTGCTGCCATTTTTGAAGTTGAATCTGCACCATAACGAGTTGCTACACTCGCCACGCGAGCCTCAAGATTTTGCTTAGGGTCATCAGAAGAAGCTTTTTCTAAAGCCGCTGACTGATTTAAAGCCTGTTGAATAATATAATCAGCAGGAAAGGCTCCAAGCTTAGCTAAAAAGTTGGAGATGCTTCCATTGCCATTTTGAATAATTTCTCTCAATGTGAACAGTGGGGCATACTGAGAAGCTTTTTTCTCTGCTTCAAATATAATCTGAGTCAAAGTTGCCGCAGTAATGTCATTTTTAGACTTATTATCAATAACCATAACTTCTTCATTTGTGCGGATCATTTTTGCAATATCATCCAATGTCACATAGCAGCTTTGCTGAGTGTCATAAAGCTTGCGGTTTTGATAACGCTTTATAATTTTTACTTTTGAGCTTGGTTTGCTAGTCATTCCCGCTAGGCTGGTTTCATTGAGATTCATTGATCTATCCTCCATCACTTGTCCACTGTTAAAATAACGTCTCACGTTAGAGGGCGATAACTATCCCTGCTGCTACAGGTTGTCAAGCTCTCCACATAACAAAAATTAATCTCTCAAATTGCATCGCATTATCATCCATAGAATCAACATGAAACTCTTTATAGTAGCTACTTTTGTATTGAAACAAGTTTGACACTTTTAGGTTAGTTTACTCTAAGAATTATCAATTTTTTTTAAAAAAATTCTTAAAATTGGTTCAACCACCCCTAAAGTTTTTCAAAATCTCACCGACAAGGCCTTTGTACCTCGATTTTGGTCTAGAAAATATCATATCGCCAAGCGTTGGAGCGTAAAATATTATGTTTTATCAAATATTTCAAGCACTTAAAAACAATCTCTTGTCTCATTTTCTTATTATTGTCGGATTAATTGTTGGCACAGTCACGCTAGGAGCTTTTTGGTCAAATCAAGAGACAGAAAAATCTCATAAAGAAAAGCTAGCAAAAATTGTAGGATATCAAGCCCTTCAAATTTACCAGGACCAAAAGGACTCTCATTTACTCACTACAGACCAAGTCGAACCCAAACTTTTAGGAAAGTCTCACCGCATGCCAGCCTCTATTCTTCAGCCGACCTCGCTTGAAAAAGAGGGCACAATTGGTAAAGATCCATGGGGACATCCCTATTTGTATAAAATACTCCCCCTCTCTACAAAAAACATCCAAGTTATTGTTCTCAGTTTAGGAGAAAATCAAATCTTAGATACACCTAGCTTTCAAAACTCAACTTTAAGTTCTGAGTTTTTAGGCGACGATTACGGAGTTGCAATTAACTTTTAACGCCATTTTAATGCGACAAAGGTCTATTGGAGTGTCTGGAAAAGAAAACCCTAAGTCTAAAACAATTCAAGGCTCAAAAAAATAAATCCCAAAAACTTAAGTTCTATAAAACAGAGCCGATGAGCCTCTTAAGAGGTTATATGCACTTTTTTACAACATTTATTATCTGGGGACTTTTTTCAATTCTGCTCACGTCTTGTGCTACTTCTCCTGACTCCTCATCAAATAGTTCAGATTTAGGATTTAATTCGAATGCAAACTTTGAACAAAGTTTTGATCATGGAACACGTGCTCCCGCCTCACTTACACCGCCACCAATACAAGAAAATGCTGAAATTAATCCTTTTTTCTCACGCACTCAGGCCGACTATTATTTTTCGCTCGGTGAAGCCTATAGCAACGAGGGAAATGTTTCAAAATCGATCGAAGCTTTTAAATC
>DAIRER010000145.1:0-5575 GCA_036795495.1 Pseudobdellovibrionaceae bacterium
GGACGTAAAAAAGAATTTTTTGCTCATTTTGTTCATCAGTTTTCTTGGATTTTAAATAATGAAGATTGGTCAATTTGGGATGAAAGAATTAAAAATCAAAAATCAGAAAAATTATTTATTTATGATGTGTCTGATAAGCTTTTCAGTCCTGATATTTATAAAAACTTTGCACAAAAAATGAATCAATGTTTTCTGAATGAAACTCAAGAGGGCGGTCATTTATCCATGATCTCAAGACCTGAAGAAGTGACTCAACTTCTTCGAAAATTTCTTTTACAGTTTAATGTTGAGTCCCATCAATCTACGATTAAGGTTGCGTAATTTCATTAAATGCATTCGATTTGATTAAGTTTCTGATTTTTTCAATGTCTTCAGAGAAAATACGATCTTCGGTCGCAAAGGGCACATGCTTTCGAAGGATTTGATGGGCCTTTAATATATCACCTGAGGGTTTTAAAGGTGATAAGAGATCAATACCCTGGCTGGCCGATAAAAACTCCATGGCAATCACATGTTCTGCATTGTTAAGTATTTGCCGAAATTTTCGAGCGGCAATGGTTCCCATAGAAACATGATCTTCTTTGTCTGCACTTGTGGGGATCGTATCGACACTGGCCGGATGAGCAAGAACTTTATTTTCACTGACCAATGAAGCCGCGGCGACCTGAACGATCATATGTCCTGAATTCAATCCTCCGTTGGGAGTTAAAAAGGCTGGCAATCCACTCATTGCAGGGTGGATCATTTGAGAGATGCGGCATTGGCTCATGCTGGCCAGAGATGAAAATGCAATACCAAGATAATCCATAGCAAAAGCCACAGGCATTCCATGAAAATTTCCACAAGAAAGAATTTTATTTTCTTGAGCAAAGACAAGTGGATTGTCCGTAGAGGCATTCGCTTCAGTTTCTAGAATCTTAATTGCAAATTGAAGAGTGTCCCAAACGGCACCGTGAACGGTCGGCATGCAACGCAGACTATAGGCATCTTGAACTTTTGAACACTGAAGATGGCTTTCGCCAATTTCACTATTTTTACCTAAAATTTTTGTCAGATGGGCCGCAGTTCGAATTTCTCCAGGGTGTGGTCTTACCGCAGAAATCAAAGGGTCAAAGGCCGTGCGAGAGCCTTTTAAGGCTTCCAGAGACATCGCCCCAGCAAGATCCGCTAATTCTAGAAGTCGTTGAGATTCCCATGCGGAGAGCATTCCAATGGCTGTCATTACCTGGCAACCATTGATAAGCGAGAGTCCTTCTTTGGCTTTAAGTTCTAGAGCCTGGATGTTTTTTTCGATCAAAAGATCTTTTGTTTTTATTTTTTCTGGATATTTTCCCCAACAATAGCCCTCACCAATTAAGGCTAAAGCTAAATGAGAAAGCGGAGCCAAATCTCCACTGGCTCCCACGCTTCCCTGAGAAGGAATCACTGGAATAATATTATGATTTAAATATTCGAGTATTTTATGAATCACTTCGACTCGAACACCGCTATATCCCGTGGCTAAAGTATTGGCCCTGAGGATCATCATGGCTCGTGTTTCTGTGAGAGTGAAGGGCTCTCCAATACCAGAAGAGTGAGACCGAATGAGATTTTTTTGCAATAATTCAATTTCAGAATCCGAGATCTTCACATTGGCAAAAGCTCCAAAGCCTGTATTGACTCCGTAAATCGTGTCTCCTTGTGATAGACGGTTTTCAATATAATTTCTTGAGGTTTTAATTTTATTTAATGATTCTTCACTTACAGAAAATTTTGTTTCTGTATTGTGAGAAGCTGCATACAGGTTGTTTAATGTGATCTGTTTTCCTTGAATTAACATGAGAATATCCCCCTAAAGTTAAAAGTGATATATATTCTCACACATTAAAAAATTCAACCTAGGAAATGAACTCTTAGGAAATTAGAAGGGTAACGAGGGGGCGATCACCCGATAAAAGTAAGCTTCTTTTTGATAGTCAACAATTCCCAGGCCTTGGGCATCTCGATTCACATGAATTTGTCCATCGATGAGTTTATATTTATATAAAAAAGCAGAAGGTAGTACAGATGTAGATGTTGATGAGGATGGAATAAAGGCAGGCCCTCTGAAAACATATCCAGAAGGAATATGTACCGTATTAAAATTATCAAAATAAATAGCACGCTCCTTAAAATTAGATATTTTATAGTATTGAGAGTTTAGTGTTCTTACCGGGTTTTCGTATTGCTGAACTGTGAATCTTTCAAGCATCAGTTGGTCTTGTTCTAAATATTCAAAAGCTTTACTCGAGGCTTGGCTCATCAAGCCAAATCGTGTGTGACCCATCTCGTGATGTAATAAGGCCAATCGATCTACGGGCTCACTGCCAACAGGAAAAAAGCTTTCGCGAAAGTGATCTGGTAGAAGCAGACTATTTATTCCAGCAGAGATTATGTACTCTGTAGATCCAAAAATAAAAACCCCGGCCCATTTTTTTTGTGATAAAGCTTCTTTTCCTCTAGATGTAACAGTACCATCTTCTAATAAAAATCCATTCTGGATAGCCGCATTTGAGTCCGATAGAATTTTCTTTAAAGTTGCGGCTCCATAGTCAGTCATTGCATATTGAAAAAGTAAATCATGGGATTCTGAATGCTGAGAAACTGGATTTAATCCAAAAGCCAAGTTCTCAAGGATTTCATGAGATTCAAAGCCATCTAATCCTTTCAGCGGAGCGGAATGCCTTGCTGTAAATAATAAATATTGGAGCTGACGATTTATGAATTCTTCTTTAAGGTTTGAAGGGGGTTGTGCTGAAAGGGCAATTCCAAGACTTTTAATATAAAGTTGATTGTTCTTGTATTCCAAAGGGATCCCAATCAATTCAGCAGATCTTATAACATCAATGTTTGGAGCGGGGATCTTAAATTGTTTATAGGGATTAAATTTTTCTCCTAATTCAAGTGTCAATCGAAGAGGGTTTATGTCTATGGCCCATAGATGAGCAACAGGCATCGTTCCCATGGTAACTAGAAGGGCGCAAGCAAGGGGAGGCAATCTAAGTCTCTGAATTGTTTTAGTAAAAACGGCTCTCATAATTCCCCTCCAAAATTCAAGCTGTCCAGCAATAACATAATCTCTTTAGTTTAGATTATGTCCTAGATTATAATTGGACGGAATCTTCTTAAGAAGAAAAAATAACGTTCTCTATAATAAAACTTTTATTTTGTGGGATTTGAATTTTCAGATTTTTGTTCAGGTTGAATGGGGCTAGCGGACGCAGCAGTCTCTGCAGGAGGAGGTGTTGTTGCAGCAGCAGGAGTTGCTGGAGTTGGTAATTCGGGAAGACTCACCTGATCAATCACGCTTGTATTTTTTGAAGCTGAGAAATAGCTCAATGAAATAGATGTTACGGCAAATATGATGCCGATATAAACTGTCATTTTTGCAGCAAGAGACTGAGCGCCAGTGGCACCTAATAAGGATTGAGATCCACTTCCACCCATTCCAAAGGCGCCATTTCCTTTAGAGTCTTGAAGTAAGACCAACACAACAATGATCAGAGCGGCAATGACATGAACGACAGCGATAAAGGTCAACATAGGATTCCTTACGTTAGGTAATAGTTCAGTAAAAATTCAAAATAGAAAGGCCACAATTAACCCATAAGTTCAGCTTGTGTCAAAAATCGACATGAACTCTAACGCAGGTGGGTTAAATTAGGATTTACTTTTGGTTTCTTTTGAAAAGGGGTCATATTCCTATCTTTTAGGGAGGTTGGCACTTTGAAGTATTTAATAAAGTTTATAAATGGAATAAATAGGGTTTTATTTAAATCTTTATTTAGATCTTTTTTGGCTGCATTGGCTTTGTTTGTTGTTTTTTTTGGTTTAACGGCCTGCACTTCAGAGTCTAAAGCTAAAAAAGAAGCCTTGAAACAGGCTCAATGGGACTACGAAATTCATCTTAAAGAAGAAGTTAATAATAAAATAGACTCGAAACACCCCCTTCTGAATGACTATTTGATGTTTTTATCCAAGAGAACAGAATATGAAGTTGAGAACGTGATAAAAAATGATTCCCAATTTTTAATTGTTGTGAGTGTGCGAACGGTTCGAGACAGCTTGCGTTTTGATTTAGAAAATGTAATTCAAAAATTGAGTCCACACCAGTACAGTAAGTTTAATTTTGGTGATGCTTTGGACATGATTAAAACTCAACGTGGTGGGGAGATTCATCAAGAGTTTAAAATGAAAATTCCTGTGCGTGTGGAATAGGAAAGAAAATTTATGGCGTTTATTGTTTTTGAAGGTTTAGACGGTTCAGGAAAATCCACATTAATGAAAGAATTAGAAGCGGAGCTTCGACGTCTTCAGATTGTTTATTGGACCACTCGTGAACCCGGGGGAACGTGGCTCGGTGATGAACTTAGAAATTTAATTTTGCAAAAAAGTGATAATCATCCCTGTGCACGAGCCGAACTCTTGCTTTATGAAGCCGCTCGAGCTCAGCATGTGGAAAAAGTGATTCGACCTCGATTGGAATTAGGTCAGTGGGTTTTATGTGATCGTTATACGGCTAGTTCATTGGCATTTCAAGCTGGAGGCCGTGGGATCTCATCTCAGCAGGTCGAGTGGTTAAATGATTTTGCAACTCAGGGGCTAAAGCCAGATCTTACAGTTTTATTGGATCTTTCTATTGAAGAGTCTGAAAAAAGAAGAAGTCATCGTGAAAAATCCTCTGCCACAGAGTCGGATCGCATCGAGTCTGAAAACTCAGATTTTCATCAACGTGTACGCCAGTCTTTTTTGGACCAAGCTCAAAAAGAATCCACGCATTGGTTAATTTTAGATGCTGCGCTCTCTAAGGAAAAGCTGAAGTCACTTCTTTTAACTGAACTTCATCGATTTTTTCCTGATGACAGGAGAGACTCCACCAAATGAAGATTTTCGATCAAATTTTAGGTCATGAAAATATTATTGAAAGATTGTTGTATGCTTATCAAAACCAAAAGCTAGGGTCGGTTTATTTATTTATCGGCCCCTCTGGAGTGGGTAAAAAAAAGGTAGCATTAGGTTTAGCACAGGCCTTAGTTTGTGAGCAGAATCAACGCGGTTGTGGTATTTGTCCTTCGTGCTTAAGAGTGGCTCAGCGACAAAGTGAGTCCCTGATATTGATTGAACCTGAAGGGCCACAAATTAAAGTGGAACAGGCTCACGAGGTTTTAAAGTTTTTAAGCCTAAAGCCTATGGGAAAATCCGCCGTTGTGGTGATCGATCAGGCTCATCTCATGAATCAACAGTCGGCTAATATGTTATTAAAAGCTCTTGAAGAGCCGGCGCAGGATGTTTATTTTATTTTACTCACCTCTTCTTACTCGGCGCTTCTGCCGACAATTCGTTCTCGGGGGCAGGTGGTTCGATTTGGACCACTTTCTGAAGATCAAATTCGAAAAAATTCACCGCAGTCGCCACTTTGGGCCATTCGCGCGGCCAGGGGCAGTTTCGAGCGATTGACAGAATTGAGTCATATTGAAGATCAAGAGCTACGTCAAAAAGCGGCGCAGATTTTATTGGATCTTGTTGAGGATGAAGATTTTTTGATGAACGAAAATTG
>DAIRER010000146.1:0-5551 GCA_036795495.1 Pseudobdellovibrionaceae bacterium
AAGAAAATAGGGTTCATTGGTAGAGGTTAAGGGTTAAAAAAGGGTGCCAAATACCATAAGTCTTTTGTTCCAACCACCAGAACCAATCAATCTTGTCGAGTCAAATCCAATCCATCGATTAATACCTGAGGATCTGGCTCTTGACCTGAAAAATGAATAAAGGCTTGAAGTGGATCAACGCTATTTCCAACAGAAAGTATTGAACTTCTGAATCTCTGACCCACAGAAAAATCAATTTGCCCCTCTTTCACAAATTCTTTAAATCCAGAAGCCTTTAAAACAAGTGCCCAAAAATAAGAATAATATCCCGCAGCATACCCCCCTTGAAAAATATGAGAAAAACCACCAGAAGTCAGTGCTGGCCAATGTTCCTGACCCGGGGAACGAAAGGGTGCAGTAACTCTTTTTTCAAAATCTAAAATGGACTCACCTTCATTGTATTGACCTGTGTGATAAGCCATATCTATAGCGATGTAAGTTAAATGGGAGACCATTAAATCATAAGCACCCATAAATTTTTCATTGCGCAAGATCGCCTCTAAATATTTGGGGGGAAAGGGTTTTTGAGTTTTTACATGATAAGCAAACCAAGATAAAACTTCGGGATACCTTAAAAACTTTTCATTCAGCATTGAAGGTAACTCAACAGCATCCCATAATACCTCATTTTTAGAAATTGTAAAATAACGTGTCTCAGAAAGTAAGGCATGCAAAGCATGACCAAACTCGTGAAATAAAGTACTCACCTCACCAAAGGTCATCAAGTTAGGTTCGCCCTCTTTTTGTACAGAAAGATTAAGATCTATGCTGACAAACACGGGAACTCGTTTCCCAGTCCGATTAAATCCACCCACCATGGAGTTTTCCCACGCCCCATTTTTTTTAACACCAGGACGTGAAAATGGGTCCATCATTAGATAACCAATCAATACACCCTCTTTGTCGGTCACTTTATATATTTGAACCGATTTTGCATAAACAGGCCGTTGGGTCTGAATTTCAAAATTTAATCCATACAATAAATTAGCAAGTTTAAAAATTCCTTCTATTGAACGCTCTAAGGTGAAATACTTCTTCACTTTCTGTGGATCATATTTAAGTTTTTCAATGGAATATTTCGTTCTGACAAATGGCATATCCCAAGGCATAAGTTCACCAAGTTTAAATTTCTCATTTGCATAAAGCTGAATCCTCTTAAAATCCTGATCTGCATAAGGCTTGAGTTGATCATAAGTTTTATTTAAAACTTTCGTTAATCTTTCTCGACTTCCAATCATTCGATCTTTTAAAATTAAGTCCGCATAAGTAGGATAACCTAAAATTTCAGCCTTTTTTTGTCTTAACTTTGCAATTTCTGAAATAATAGAATGATTGTTCGTATCGCCTTCGACATTTCCCTGGCCTCTCCATAAATAAAAAACTTTTTTCCGTAACTCACGATTTTCTAACCGCTGCATTAGTTTTACTAAAAGATTTGGTTCCATCGGGATTAAGTACCCGTCCATCCCCCTTTTTTGCGCGTATTCTTTGAGTTTACTAATGTCTTCGGGCGTAAGTCCTTTTAGTAATTTTGGATCCATACTCAATGAAATAGAATTGCTATTCGCATATTCCAGTAGATGATTCCCAAATTGAGAACTTAAAGTTGCCAAATTTTGTTCAACCTGCAATAATTCATCTTTTTTCTCTGGTGATAAATCAACACCATTAATTTCAAAGTTGTTTAAATAGACTTGCAACAAACGCAATTGATCTTCTCGAAGCTTTAATACGCCTCTACGCTCATAAGCTTGCTTAAATTTTTTATAAAGAGCCGGGTTTTGAAAAACCATCATACTTTGAGCGACAAGTCTGTTCTGGACATCCAAATAGGTTTGTGAGACCTCTGGCGAACTCAATGAAAGTTTGTAAGTTGTAATATAAACCATGATTTGATTGAGCCGTTCAGCCATTTTCTCTAACACAAGAACTGTATTTCTAAAGTTAGGAGTCTTTTGGTTTTTGAGAAGGACTTCAATAGCTTGATTTTCTAATTCAATATGTGCATCAATGGCAGGAATCATATCTTGAACTTCAAACCGATCAAACCGAGGCGTTGGCTTATCAAAAAAATATTCCAAAGATCTTTCAGTTTGTCGAATCAAGGGAACACAGACTGAGTTTGTCGCGTTTGCTGGATTTGTATTAAAAAGTAAAATTGTAATCCCTAAAATGGAAATTAGATTCATTGAGCTATCCCCCTTAGTTTTTTTATACTTCTAACGAACCTATTTTTTTCAATCAAAACATTTGGTCAGAAATGTAATTTTTACTGAAAACTTTTTTGAATTCCATAGGATGAATCTCTGAATGATTTCCTATTGGGAAGGCCCCTCTAATCTATAGAATTTGCAAATACTTTAGGGTTTAAGAATCAACTGGGGGTCACTTCGAGTTCCAGTAATTTTCCAAACTGAACTTTTCCCAGAAGCGATGGACTCTAGTACGCCTTGAATTTCACCATTGGAATTCCAACCACCAGAACTTTTTAATAAGTTATTTTTTCGTTCCCATGCAATGATTTGCTTCCATTGAAGATCTTTTGAGTTTTTTAACAAAAAATCACCTTTGATCTTTTTTAATTTCATCTCATTTACGTCCAGATTTGTTGCTAGAGGGCTTAGAAAAACCATAGCACGCGATTCTGAAGGTAGTCTCATCTCTTCCGCCGCAAATTTAAACCTTAAAATATCTCCCGAACCTTCGCTGAAGATATCTAATTTTTTTATATCCAGATCTTCTAATTCAACACTAGAGACTTGAAAGTGACTTTTTAAATCATAAATTTTCCCATGTTGATATTGCATTTCTAAATCCAAATAGGAAGGCGAAAGACTTCCATTATTTGTTAAAAGTTCTTGAACTGTTTTTGCCAATATCAATTCGTTGATGTTGGCATTCAGACGAAACCAGTCATTTTTTAAATCCCCATTCGATTTCAAATTGCCTTGTAAAAATCCATCTTCTAATAAAATATGATTCAGTTCAAAATTCCATTTTGGATATTCGTATTTTAGATCCATATTCATGTTTACGATATTTTGAGTTTTTCGAATTCCTTTATTGGAAAAAACAAAACTCAATCCAGAAAGCTGACCCAGTAAATTGAATTTTTGAAGGCTTTGAATTTGAGCAGATCCATTCAGTCTACCTAAGTTTTCAAAATGATCTAAAATGAATTTACTTTTTAAATTTAAATTCAAAATTAATTTTTTTATTTCTAAATCCCGAGCATTGAGGGTAAATGGCTTCCAAGATAAAGGAACAAGGGAGTCAATTTGAAATTGATTTACAAACAGCCGACCCCAATCTGCATCTAGCGCAATATCTCTAAAATCAACATGAGTTTCTTGGATTTTTTTTAGATCCACAGTTGACTTTAATTTAAAGGACAACCAAAGCTGTTTAAAGTTAAAGTCCATAGAATTTAAATAATTAAGATTTAATAGGCTGGCCAAAGATCTTACAGGAATTTCTTTAAAATGACTTTCAACTTTGCATTGAGAATCCAAAAACTGACATGATGAAATGATGCTATAATAACCCTCTCGAAGATTTCCAAAAAAGTGAACGTCCAAAACAGACTGCTGACTTTCTTGGTATTTTAATACTAAATTACCAAATGAAAGATAACCACCCAATGAATCCTCTCTGAATAAATGGCTTTTGGCACTAAGTTCATATTCATTTTTATCGATTTCTGTCATCTTTTTAATTTTTATGTCAGTAAACTCCATGGGGTTTTCCATATAAATAGAATGAAAAACCTCCAATCGATCGACTTGAATATTATTTATAACACCCTCTTTGATCAAAGAGTTTAAAGAAGAAGAGCTTAAGGGTAAGGATTCTGGTCTAATTTGATTGACTACAGGATTTGGGGATGAACTATTCTTGTTAGCGCAATCTTGATATTTCTCATTAAAATAAATCTTAAGTCCATTCACATCTAAGGATTCAAACAAGGGCCTTCTTCGGAAGGGTGCAAAAAAAGAAAGTGGCACCCGAAGTTCATCTATACTTAATTCGGGCTTCATCAAACAAACATCTTCTGATATCACTTTGAGTTCTTTTATTTTTAATTGAAATTTGGGGAAAACACCCTCTTTTAAACTGATTTGAATCTGTGAATACTGAATATTCAAATTCGGATTTGCTTTTTTTAATTTTTCATCTAAAAAATTACGCACATTGATCGGATTAATTAAGGCACGAAATCCCAAACCTATAATAAGTGAAAATATAAACCCAAGTAAGAAAACCCGTCTTCCGGGTTGCTCGGCGACAAGACTTGAACGTATTGATTTAGTGGATGAATTGTTTTTTAAACTCACCAGTTTATTATCAATGGTTTTTATTTGAATTCAAATGAAATAATCTCGTATTCTCGATCTCCTTTCGGGCTTTGTACAACAACAGTATCTCCAGACTTTTTTCCAATCAAAGCACGGGCCAAGGGAGAAAGAACAGAAATTGTTTTTTGTTTTACATCGGCTTCATCGACACCCACAATTTGATACATAAAAGTCTCTTCAGATTCAAGATCCATGACTTTAACATGTGCCCCAAAGACAACTCGATCGGATTGAACAGTCGATGGATCAATAACCTGAGCTAAAGCAATTTTCCCCTGGATATCTGCAATACGACCTTCAATCATTGCTTGCTTATCCTTTGCTGCGTCATATTCTGCATTTTCACTAATATCCCCATGGGACCTGGCCTCTTCAATCGCTTTAATCACAGCAGGTCTCTCTTCATGAATTAATTTCTTTAGCTCCGCGTCAAGATAAGCTTTACCTTTAGTTGTCATTGGCAATTTATCACGATTTTCTTTACTCATATATTTTTCCTATCTAAAGAGAAGTCCGCTATTCTTGTTTGTTTACGCACTCTTGGAGTCTTTTACTTACAACCCCCTTTATGTCAAAAATCAAGGCCGCAACTGTAGCCGATTTTTTGCATAAGGTCAATGGTCCAGAATCTTGAGCAAACAGTACCCAATTTAATTTCATTTGTTATTCTATTCAAGTTGGACAAATTATTAGATTCTATCCTTATTGCTAAAAAAATTATCCTATCCACCCATAAACAATGTGATGGAGATGGGTTGGGTTCACAATTGGCCCTCTATTATGCTCTGAAGTCTATCCAAAAAGAAGTTCGAATCGTTAATGTTGACGAAACTCCAAGAAAATATCGTTTTTTAAAAACAGATGACATTATTGAAATTTTTGAAAAAAATCCTGATCTTTCTTTAGAGTCTGATCTTTGCCTTATATTTGACACCAATGATGAGCGACTTTTAGAGCCTCTTTTTGCAAAGCTTAAGTTTTCTTCAAAAGAAATCGGTTTTGTTGATCACCACCCCTTGTTAATTCAAGGCCCACAGCCCACTGAGCCTTCTTGGATAGCCCCAGAGTCTGCAAGCACAGGAGAAATGGCTTACAATATTATAAAGGCCCTTCATATTCCCCTCAATGAGCAAATTGCAAAATGCCTTTACACAAGT
>DAIRER010000147.1:0-5546 GCA_036795495.1 Pseudobdellovibrionaceae bacterium
ACAGTTTGAAAGGCAATATGATCCACTCGATTTTGTTCTAAACCATGACTTGAAACTTCCATTGCCACAGCCTTTGCCCCTAGATCTAAAAATTCTTTAAGCCGATGCTGCAAATGCATAGGTCCAGGAGTTGTCATGCCTGTACTCCAACGGTGATTCAAATAATGATGATCAATAGTGCCAATGACTCCAGTAGAAACTTGAACCGCATTCAACAAATGTTCTAAAAGTAGAACCGTAGAACTTTTTCCATTTGTCCCCGTCACGCCAATACAACGCAATTTTAACGAGGGGTGATCATAAAATCGGGCCGCTAAATCCGATAGGGCACGTCGAGCATTAAGGACCAAATAAACCCTTCCCTGATATGAGTTAGGAATGGCAGAAAGATCCTCCACAACTAGGGCACGAGCGCCCTTTTCTATAGCTTGTGCAATGAATTTATGACCATCCATTTGCGCTCCACGAAGAGCGACAAATACAGAGTTCGAAAGAACTTCGCGGGTATCTGAAAAAACTCCGGAAACTTCAAAGTTTTCAGCATCAGAAACTTCGTTTTCATGATTCTTAACTTCATTTTTATGTTTTTTAGCTTCGCTATTATGTTTTTTAGCTTCGCTATGCAATACATAGTGTTTAAATAAATTGACGACTTCCATGGGAATGATGGTACTTCTTTTTTCATAAAAAGATAAGGATTAACTTCTCATGAAACAAAAAAACAAAAAATTAAAAACACTCGAGGTTGTTCAGAACCATGACTTTGAAAACGCTAATTGGATCTGCCTTTTTCATGGCTACGGAGCCAATGCCGAAGATCTTTATCCTCTGCATCGAGAATTGGATCCGGAAAAAAAATTCAATTGGATCTTTCCTCAAGCCCCCCTCGAAGTCCCTCTCGATCTTTTCTCAAAGGGTTATGCCTGGTGGCCTATAGATATAGCGCGCTACCAACAGGCCGTACTTCAAAAAGATTTTTCTCAAGTGAGCCAAAATTGTCCACAGGAGCTAACAAACCTCAGAAATGTTTTTTCAGATTTATTAAAAGAAAAACAAATTTCTTGGTCTCGCCTTATACTTGGTGGTTTTAGCCAAGGCTCTATGCTCGCAACAGATATTTCTCTTCATGCTGAAACCAACCCTCAGGCTTTACTTTTATTTTCTGGAACAATGATATGCCAAGAAATCTGGAAATCTAAATCCCCTCTACGTAAAGGTACACCCTTTTTTCAATCCCATGGTTCTAACGATCCTGTTTTGTCTTATGGGCAAGCTCAACGACTTTATCAAACCCTTAAAGAAGCGGGACTCGAAGGTAAAATGCACACCTTCAGTGGAGGTCACGAAATCCCTTATGATATTATTCAAAAAGCGGCTGTATTTTTAAAACAATTTTAAGGACTATCGGGATTGGATTGCAAAAGATATTTTTTCTTTCAATTGCGAAGCCGACATGGCTTGTTCAGAATTTAATAAAATTTTAACTAAAGATCCTGTGGTTCGGGCGGCCGCCTGAGAGGTTCCCGTCATTTCACCATAACCTCCACCAGGAATTGCAGATCTTATGTTTTCACCAAGAGTTAAAAAGTCGACAGAGTTCTTCCCAAAATTACTAGATTGCAATCGACGATTATTTTTACCCAAAGCCGCTACAGAAAAAATATTTTCTAAAGAGTAGCTTGCCGGATAAAACCCCTGTTGATCGTTATCTCTTCCCTCATTACCTGCCGCAGTTACAATCCATATATTTTTACCCTGTGCTCGAACCAAGGCTTGATACTCCGCCTGAAATGGCTCGCGTCCTCCTCCTGAAAAATTAATCACATGTACCCCTTGATCGACCGCATAATTTATAGCTTCAATCGTCGCCATTAAATTATGTTCGGGCTTTAGGTGGTAATTTTTTAAAACCATAATTTTAACTCGGGGATCTCCTGATAAAATTAAACCCGCAACATGAGTTCCATGACCATGTTCGTCTTTAATTTCAGCGTTCTGTTGCAGAAAGTTCCAACCATGAACATCATCAACAAAACCGTTACGATCATCATCAATTCCATTGTTCGACTTATCTATCTGATTTTTATCCAACCCGGATTCACCAGGATTTATCCAAAGAGATTTTTTGAAGAGTGGATGCTGAAGATCTAAACCCGTATCAATAACCCCTACTATGACTTCATTGTTTTTTTCACTGATCGCCTGAGGCCATCTTATCGGCGGCA
This sequence comes from Pseudobdellovibrionaceae bacterium, assembly GCA_036795495.1. Taxonomy (GTDB): domain Bacteria; phylum Bdellovibrionota; class Bdellovibrionia; order Bdellovibrionales; family Bdellovibrionaceae; genus DAIRER01. The sequence goes on from DAIRER010000147.1 coordinate 2,226, forward strand.
GAGCCGCGCGCGCCCATGGATAAAAAATATATACGAATAAAAAAAATAGAATCTTAACATTATTGACTTTCATAGAACTCCCTTCCTGGAAAATTGACCCAGGATAGAGATGCTCTTGCAAAACAAGGCACAACCTGAAATGGCATTATATTCTTAATGAGAGCGATTTATTTTGATTTGGAGTGTAACCTGTAAATAGACATGACCCTGTTACAATTTCTTTAAACAGTTAGAACTTTAACAGATTCGTCTATTTTATAGACAGATTAAGACTCCAATTAGATGTCTATTATAAAAAGCTGTATAAAAGTTTTTAAGAAGCTTTGGATATGAAAGGGGCGCCATCAGAAACAACAAATTTATTACGACCGGTCATTTTGGCATTATAGAGAGCGACATCCGAACGCTTAACCCATTGCTCTATAGATTCCTCATTTGAGAGTTCGGCAATTCCTGCAGAAACTGTAAATTGAATTCGCGACTCACCATTAACAAATACTTCTTTTCGAACGCGTTCAAGAAGCTCCGTTGCTTTTTCGATGGAGTGAGAGGCTTTATAGTTTGGTAATATGACAATAAATTCTTCTCCACCGACTCGGCAAACGGTTTGATTTTCAATATGAAAAGTTTCATTTAAAATCTTTACGAACTCTTTCAGTATATAATCACCCATATCGTGACCATAGCTATCATTAATTTTCTTAAAATGATCTATATCAAAGGCAATGAGACTCACTGGGGATTGAGATATTTTATGCAAACTCCACTGTTGGCGAAGGACTTCATGAAAGGCTTTTCGATTAAAAGCCCCTGTAAGATGATCTTTTTTAACTTGATCTTCGGTCTCGTTAAGTTTTTTTCGTATGGTTTGTATGTTTTTTTTAAAAGAAGAGATCTTTTTTTCTTTTCGCTTTTCTCGATGTGTTTGAATTTCTGAATAGAGATGAATAAACTCTCGAGAGCACTTTTTAAGCGCTTCAATGGAATTGGATTCAACAGCATCTCTTAGGCCAATCAGTTGATTATTTATACTTTGATCCTCTTTTTTTTCTTCATTTAGCTCTTCGCCCATGTGATCTACAAATTCCCAAATTATGTTTCTAAAGTCATCGAATGTTTTTTGTACATAAGTAGATTCTTCCATGCGATGACTACTAAAAGATTGCCGGATACGAAAAAGAATCTTTGAATTTTTTTCTGGATTATTTTTTAATAGTTCTTTCATAATTTGATCAAAAGCCTCTCTAGATTTTCGGGCCGGATGTGCATCTGTATCAAACATATATTTACTGTACGCATCGAGAACAAACAACAAAGTGCCTCGCTCTTCTGCCAACGGCTCAGGATGTTTTTCCATCCCTTCGGTGTTTACCCAGTCTGTTTCAAATTGTTCTGCAATTTTTTGAATCCATGTTTTCAATAGAACCCCCAAAAGACAACACTTCAACCTATCGGATGTTTTTTAAAGTTTAAAGACCTACTTTGGTCTGAATCTATAGTATTCTGTAACTTAATATACTATCGATAGGCGAAACAGGCCTGATGACTTCTGTGCTTTTATTTCTATTCTGATTTTGCCATCTAAAAGTCTGGGTCAGAAGCTGAAAAGACACCCCTCCATTAAATAAGTCTATAATATCCATTTTAAGAACTTGATTTGAAATTGTATTGTGTTTTTGTGAATATTTTAAGGAAGGCACATGAACTTCAACAAATGGAACGTGAGAAGATACTTCAAAATATTTTTGTAACCCCATATTTGCGATTTTATTCAATTCATTTTCATGAAGATTGCAAGTTTTGATAATCCATACTTTTTCTAAATTCAACGAAACTTGAACCAACTGATCTAGATTAAAGCTATCGCAATAAATAATAAGAGAATGATTTATTTGAATTTTCTTTTCCGAAATAGATATTGAATCCATCGAAACATCTAAATATTGAAATCTTTGAACCCTCTCCAATGGTTCTTCAGTCATTAATATTTTTTTATTTACCTCTAAATTTACATCTAAGTTGTTAGATAATAAATCGAAGGAGTGGATTTTACTTTTTGATAAATTAAAAACAACAATGTCTGTTGAAAACTTTAATTGCCCTTGAATCATTCTTTGGTTTTTAATAAATCTATTTTCTAACTGTTTTAAAAATTTCTTATCAACTCGAGAAATATTTTGAGATAGATTTCGATTGTATTTTAAACCTTTTATTTTTGCATTTACAAAATTGGAAATCTTAATTTTTAAGTCTTTTTTTAATACAAAACGGTCACGCAATGATAAATCAAAAAATGCTTCGTTTAAGATTTTTTGAAAAAACGAAACAGGCCCCTCTGCTGCTTCCTTTTCAAGGATTAAATTTTGAATAATTCGACCAAAAGTATACTCATTAATAGAAATTGAGTTTTTTTCAAATAATTTAGTTATTTCTTCAAAAAACATGAGCCCCTTTGATTGTTCAAGGATCTGATGAATCAATTCCATTTTTAGTAGATTTTTAATCACTTCTGGTTTTTTTAAAACATCTGTACTGATAAAAATTTTGCTAGATAGAGGTTTAAGAACATTTGTTTGATAACTGACTAAAACGATCTCAAAGGATTTAAAATTTATATTTTCAAATCCCTGAAATTCTAATTCTATTTCTTGGGTTAATTTTTTAATCTCATCAAAAGCTTCAATAAAATGCAATGGATAGTTTTCATTTTTTTTACTTCGATTTAAATTATTTTGAATGGGTCTTGAATTCCAAATATAATATTGTTCTTTTTCTAAATAGAAGATTCGATGAATTAATGGCGACGACAGCTCTAGTCCTGGTCGCAGAGACCAACTTAATAGCAACAGAGCTGTAATAAATGAAATTAAAAAAATATTTTGCGCCTGTTGATGACTTAAAAACATGACTGTACACTACCAAATTTATGCCTACTTTTCGAGCCCTTAATGCTCAAAACAAGAAACTTGATATTCGATGTAAATACTACTCAACAGAGCCGACTAAACTTTAGACAGCCACAATTGACCCGAACGCGCTGGAATCTTTAAATTAAGAGTTTGATTTTCACCTAGAACAAGCTTTTCTTTATTGATCGGGTTAATGGCCACGCTGATACTCACATTTTTAGAAAAAGATAAGGTAATATTTTTTTCCGAGGTCGACACATTAAACACAACGATAGCCTCTTCACAATTTCTCATATCAATTTCTTCAGTATATCTTAAATAAGCAATGAGGCCCTCGGATTGATGAATCACCTTAAATTCTCCTACAGTCAGAGCTTTATTCTGGCGACGGGCAAAAATGCAGGACTTAATA
>DAIRER010000148.1:0-5523 GCA_036795495.1 Pseudobdellovibrionaceae bacterium
CGCTCCATTAACTCTATTTGAGTTAATTTAATGGCGGTCGTTCCATCATCCCAGGGGTTTTTAAGTTTATAAACCACTTCCCCAAAAATATGCAGTTATTCATGCAAATTCCTTTGCCGCCAAAAATCAAACATCTTTAAAAATAAGTAAGTTCCTAATGTGGTCCAGTGAAAATAGACGAGCAATTCTTGGCTGCCGAAAACATCAAAAAATTTTGTGTAAGCTATAAGCTGACAAATCGCTACTAACAGAAAAGCGAGTTGTCCCCACCATTTTTTGAAAAACAAACCGATAGCAGCAACCAAATCAAAAATGAGCAGGAAAACAATCCAACTTCGCCAAAGGGTATTCATCTCGCTAAAATTTAAACGAAGATTAAATATATCAAGTAGATGAAGAAGAAATCCACCTCCATATAAACATCCAATAACTAACAGGAAACGAGAAAATATTTTTGCACGAATAAGTACATGATTAATGGTCCAAGCAACCCCTAACGGAGTCGTTAAAGATAAGAAGCGGTAAGGATAAGTAAACCAATTTTCAAATTTAGTTTCTGCAAAAGAATCGCTATTAGGCAATGTTTCTCTAACATGCAAAAATTCAAAGCTTCGTGAATACTGAAGCTCAATTGTTTTTCCTTCAACTCTAAATCTGCCAATGAAATTAAATAGGTCTGGACGTTCAGGCCAATCCCCATGTCGTTTAAATAAGTCGTAAGAAAAAACCTTATAAACACGGAAAATAAGCATATTGAAAAGCGACAAAGGGAACTGGCGGATGAAATTTAAAATTTGAAGCCGACGATAGGTGCGAGTGAATTTTTTAAGGTCTTCTTCTCTATCGGTGGAATGTGGTAAATTAATTTTATATAGTTGTCTCGCAGCTATCCACACAAGTATCAACAGGTAAACAGCTATACAAGAAATTTTAAAAAACCGTAAAAACTGGTCAGGTTTTCATAGAGATTCAACACGAGATTTACTAACTCGGGAACCAGATTTGCCGACCCTACGAATCCAATAATTAAACCAAGTAGCTCCCAAGTAGGATAGGTTTTTTCATTCGCCATAATACCCTAAACTTATTTCTGGCTCTTTAAAATTTTCTTAAAGAACACGTCCTCTTTTTCAAGAGAATCAACTAAGTTTTCTTTCTTGCGGAAGCCGTGGTCTTCACCTGGATATTCGTAATATTCGTAGGTGATACCCTTCTTCTTTAAAATTTCTGCCATCTCTCGTGAGTTTTCAGGAGGAACAACTTTATCATCCGAGCCTTGGAAAATAATCATCGGACTTTTTAGCTTAGAAAGATGGTTTATCGGCGAGCGGTCTTCGTACTCACGAAGATTTGTTTCTAAAGTTCCACCAATGAGTCTTTCCAAATAGTGAGACTCATATTTATGAGTAAGCTTCTGAAGGGTCACAAGATTTCCGATACCGAAATGGCTTGCCCCTGTTGAGAATAGGTCGGGATAGAAAGTTAGAAGACGTTGAACGGTATAGCCACCAGCGCTTCCGCCAGACACAACCGCTTTATCACTTATCAAATTTTGCTCGCGCAAATATTTAAGCCCGGCTTTCACGTCTTGAATTTCGGCGATACCCCATTTCTTAAGAAGTGCATCTCGGTACTTGCGACCAAAACCAACTGAGCCGCGATAATTAACATCAAAAATTGCATAACCTTGTGATGTCCAAAAAAGGAGCTGTTTGGAGAATCCGGGCTGGGTCATTCCCGTTGGGCCACCGTGTACTAAAACTCGCACTGGAGGTTTTTCACCCGCTGGGGCATTGTAGTTTGAGTTTTGTGGTGGATAAAAATACCCATAAGACTTCTGTCCATCTTCTGTAGGAAAAGAAATGGCTTTGGCTTCACTAACATCTGCTTCGTTTATTTTTTGTTCCGAAGACTTCTTTATGATTTTAGATTTACCCGTTAAGTCTAACTCTAATAATTGGCTTGGCCCTTTTGCCATGACCCCAACTAAATAGAATTTTTCATTGAATGGAACAGGAACAGAAGAGGCCACAGGTTCAATTTTTATTTCTCGGACAGCTCCATTCTCAGGACTCACCTCAAGAATTTTACTTTCACTTTCTTTGAGGGCCATGACGAAAATTTTATTGGCGCTACAACGAAATTGCTGAAAATCCATTAGTTCTTTTGTGATAGTTCTGTGTTTTCCATTTTTGTGAGCATAAAGATTATTAAAGTTCTCAGGCGATTGTTCGCTTTTATTGGCAAAGTCTGCTCCGTAAACCAAGTCACCATTCGGCAAATAACAGATGTTTGAAATTGAGGAAGAGTTAGAGCCAGCAACAAGTTTTTTATCTTTCAATTTTCCGTTGTCAAAGGAAGCCTCGTAAAGAAGCGTGGAATCCCAAGGCATAAAAGGATGATTCCATTCTAACCAAGCAAGTGATTTACCGTCGGCTGAAAACTTAGGTGACTTATAAAAACTTGCACCAGAGGACAAGATCTGAGCTTCTTGCTGTTCAGTTTTTTGCAAATCAATCAGACCAATCTCATTTACAGCTTCTTTTTGAGGAATTTCTCTTTCATAACCAAAAGCCAACCAGCGGCCATCTGGTGAAATCGTCAAATCAACATACTTACCCAGCAGTCCTTCTTTAGTTTTTTCCGTTGTTAAAGGAGTAGGTGCAGAAGATAGATTCTCAAGATTTACTTTATAAATTCGCTGGTCAGCCAAATTGACAAAGTAAGCCCAATTTTTTGCAACTACGTAAGAAAATCCACCATATTCAAAAACACGACTTCGGGTTGAAAATGGCTTTGGAATGACATCCAAAATTTCGCCTGAGCTTTTTTGCATTACCAGAACTGAGCGGCCACCTTCTTCAGGTCTGTTTTCAATCCAAAATAAGCGACCAACATCATCTACCGAGAGAAAAGAAAATCCGACAGTCTGTTGGAAGACCTCTTCGGCTTTTAAAACTGGCTGCCAATCAAGATAAGATTTTTCGGTAGATTTAGTTTGCATGGACGTGCACCCCACTAAAATAAATTGGGCTAAGAAGAATAAACTGAAAATAAAAGAGCTAATTTGCTTCATCACCGTTTCTCCAAAAGTTAGTATTCCATTATCAGGGGAACGAGCAATTGGGGAGGGTTCTGAAATGGAATGAATATTAGTTGTTTCACACACTTAGCTTAATTTGTCTACGCTCATTCAACAGCCAGCCTATGTTTTAATGTTTCTGCATCGCATTTTCTGCTCTTTTGCGCACCCATCCCCTTTGCAGAACAATCAGCCGACCGATTGGAACACTCGTTATTCACTAACCACCGCCAACCTATTGTCATCGGTTATGCCACCCCTGGCTTTTCAAACTTTTTATTTCGGCTGATTGATTTCACTAGCCTTTATTAAGGGTTTTGCTGATTTAAAAAAGGAAAAGTACTTTATCAATACAGAAATTTCATTAAGTCCAAAAATGTTCACTCATTGGGTCTTTGTACTTAAATGGTTTATACCTTTGATTATCTCTTTCGCTATGGGGCTCTATATTTGGGGTGTCGTTAGTGAGTAGTTAGATCCACTTGGATTTTTTAAATCGATAAAAGAGATAGATATCAATAAGGACCATTGAGAGTAATGTGATAGGATATCCCCACGGGGATTCTAGTTCAGGCATAAAACGAAAATTCATTCCATAGACTCCGGCTATCATAGTGGGGATAGCAAGGATGGCGGCCCAAGCGGCTAAACTTTTACTGACACGTGAGTCTCCTATCGAAATCATTGTCAAGTTGACATGAATGGCTGTGATAAGCATTTCTCGAGTGGTTTCAATGGCCTGATTGATGCGGTGAAGATGATCCACAACGTCTCTGAAGTATTCTTGAGTGCCCATACAGAGAGCTGGAACGCGTCCTCCATGTAACTTGCTGATGGCCTCTAACAGGTCTGCCGTAGAGTGTTTTAGTAAAATGATTTTATGCTTAAGTGCATAAAGAAGCTCTATATTTTCACGAGGGTCTTCTTGTTTAAAAATTTGTTCTTCGAGATCTTCTAAAGAGTCTTCCAGTTGGCTGACAATGGGAAAGTAGCGATCCACAACCGCATCGATAAGAGCATAAAGGATAAAACCAGGACCTAGTTTTAAAAGATGAGGTTCTCTTTCGCAGCGTTCACGTACATCTGCAAAACCTTTATTGTAATTGTGTCTAACAGAGAGAATATAATTTGGTCCTGCAAAAATATGGACTTCTCCCGCTTTCAGGTCTTCATTTTCTAATTCATAGGCATGCATGACGAAAAATAAGCTATTTTCATACTCTTCAATTTTAGGTCTTTGATGGGCTTTAAGAGTATCCTCGACGGCCAAGGGGTGAAGGGTAAATTGTCTTTGAAGTTCATATATTTCAGAGGGTTCTGGATTTACGAGGGCGACCCAGATAAATCCCTCTTCTTTTTTGAGGTAATTTAGAATTTCTTTGGGCTCAAGTTCTTGAGCTTTCTGACCCTCTTTATAAGCAACACAATTCACAAGCATAGCAAATCCCTTTTTTGAAAAGATATTAAAAGATATATTTGATGGGCAGCTTTATTTCAGAAAGTTCTTTTGTGAATAGAAATTGGGCATCTTTAAATTTTGGAGGGCCAAAACGTCCTTTGGCCTGATTTGAAATCCCGACGCCCTCTTTAGGCATGCCTAAAAAGTTCGTATCTAGTTTTTCGTTATTATTTTCATCGTGAAAAACAGATAGGGCATAGTTTTTACCGGGTTCTAAATCTGAAAATACAAATTCTGCCGTTTGAGAGGAAAGAATTTCGGCTTTGATTCTTGTTTTTGCCTTTAATGAATCTGTAGGAAAGCCCTCTTCGTTGTCATAAAGTGAGGCGTATATGACCCCTTGGCTTGAACGAAGGTTTGTGACCATAATTTTTAAGGTATTTTCAGCTAGTGGTAATGGCGCGTCGGCAAAGACTGTTGTTTGGAGAAAAGAAACCCAGGAACTCAAAAAAAGGCTTATAAAAAAGCGACTCATATTTAACCTCAATTAATAAAATGAAATTAACCGTTTTGCGTATACAGATAGAGGCTATCAATAGTTTGCCCTTGGGATCAAGGGAATAGACCGAATATAAAGTGTTGCCTTTTGTTCAGTTTCCCATTAAACCTTTTCGTTCAAACGCAATAACTGGTAATGGCAACTAAGAGCTTTTTTTAAAAGACGCCTTATCGGAGGAAGGTATAAAATGAAAATGCGAACACACAGTGGGGCTAAAAAGCGCCTCAGAGTTGTAGCTGGAGGAAAGCTAAAACGAAAACAGTCGGGTCTTAGACACCTTAACTCTCATATGAGTTCAAAATCGAAGCGACAATTGGGTAAAATGATCCTTGTGGATGATGCCAATATGTTACAAATGAAACGTTGTTTGGTACTATAAGAGAGAGGTGAATAATGGCACGCGTAAAAGGTGGATTTACAAATCGTAGAAGACATAAAAAAGTATTAAAAAGAGCCAAAGGTTCTTATTCAGCAAACTCTCGA
>DAIRER010000583.1:0-1112 GCA_036795495.1 Pseudobdellovibrionaceae bacterium
TCTGAACGGTATTTTCCAGCTTCTTTAACAGCTTGCTCAGATTTTAAATTAAATAAATCCTCGCAGTGGTAGGTCTCGGCGCGAATAAATCCTCGTTCAAAATCAGAATGAATAACACCCGCAGCCTGGGGAGCTTTGGCTCCATTATGAACGGTCCAAGCCCGGACTTCTTTTTCTCCGGCTGTAAAGAAAGTATACAGTCCCAAAAGTTTGTAGGCTTCGCGTATCAGTCGATTTAATCCTGGTTCTACAGCCCCGATGCTATCTAAAAACTCCTTTTTATCAGCTTCTGGAAGTTGAGCGACTTCCGCCTCAAGGGCCGAGCAAATCATCAAAGAGCTGTTGTTTTCTTCCTTGGCTCTTTCGATGACGGATTTAACCCAGTCATTTCCACCTTTTTGAAAATCAGATTCAGACACATTACAAGCGTACAAAACAGGTTTAGAAGTCAGTAAGTGCATTTCTTTTAAAAATGGCAATTCCAATTCATCTAAAGAGACACTTCGAGCCGGACGTCCCGCACTCAGGGCTTCATGGATTTTTTTTGTGACGTCAAACTCCATTTTTATTTTTTTATCTGTTGTTGTTTTTGCTAATTTTTCATTTTTTTTCAGTCGTTTATCAAGACTGTCCAAATCAGCCAACATGAGTTCTGTATTGATGATTTCCATATCTCGTAAGGGATCTACACTGCCTGCGACGTGAACAATATTAGGATCATCAAAACATCGAACCACATGTACGATGGCATCTGTTTGACGAATGTGACTTAAAAATTGATTTCCAAGACCTTCCCCTTGACTGGCGCCTTTGACGATGCCAGCAATATCCACAAACTCCATGGTGGTTGGAATCACCCGTTGGGGCTTGATAAATTGAGTGATCTTTTCCATGCGTGGATCTGGTATTGTAACAACACCCACATTGGGATCAATGGTACAGAACGGGTAATTCGCAGCCTCAGCTTTGGCGCTGGTGAGGGCATTAAAAAGGGTGCTTTTTCCAACATTGGGTAAACCAACAATACCAACCTGCAGACTCATACTATTTTCTCTTTTCTATTAAGAATTTTTTTATTTAAATTAAGATCTTGAATCAATAAATTATTTTGC
>DAIRER010000584.1:0-1105 GCA_036795495.1 Pseudobdellovibrionaceae bacterium
CCTATGCCATGCTCCGAGCGGCTCATCAAAAACTCAAAGAGGGCACCCGTGTTCTTGTGGGTGTTGTTGAAACCCATGGCCGCAACGAGACGGCCTTACTTTTAGAGGGTTTACCCCTATTACCTAAAAAGAAAATTCGGTACAGAGATACGGATCTAGAAGAACTTGATCTTGATGAAGTTCTAAAACAAAAACCTGAACTGGTCATCATCGATGAGTTGGCTCATACAAATGTGCCTGGGGCGAGGCATCCGAAACGCTATCAAGATGTTCTTGAATTGCTGGATGCTGGAATCGATGTCTATACAGCACTCAATGTTCAACATTTGGAAAGTCGAAAAGACAGTGTTGAGCAGATTACAGGAGTGACGATTCGTGAAACGGTTCCTGATAGCATTTTAGAGCTCGCCCGTCAGGTGGAACTTGTTGATATTGCTCCGACGGAGCTTTTAAAGCGACTGAAAGAAGGTAAAGTTTATCTAGGAGAAAAGGCTCAAGCGGCGGCTGCGAATTTTTTTAAAGAAGATAAACTTACGGCTTTGCGTGAAATTGCATTAAGAATGACCGCCGAAAGGGTTGATCAGGATTTACAGCGTTTTTCTATTTCACGTGATGAGGGCCCCTGGTCAACAAATGAGCGCCTTCTTGTTGCGATTTCACATAGCCCCTATTCAGAAAAAATTATACGAGCCACAAGACGGCTGGCTTATAATTTAGAGGCCCCTTGGGTAGCCCTTCATGTTGATACGGGGATCGCCTTAAATGACAAGGATCAGTTGCAGCTGCAAAAAAATTTAAACTTAGCACGTGAACTTAAGGCCGAAGTTGTCAATACGACAGACGCCGATTTGGCCGCGGCCATAAAAAGAATTTCGCGTCAAAAGAATGTAACTCAAGTGATTGTGGGTCGTCCGACCCGGCGTTGGTTTCGAGATATTATAGAGGGTGGATCGTTATTGCAAAGACTGGTTAAAGAAAGCCAGGAGATTGATGTTCATGTCATTCGACAGGATCAGGAATTGGAGTATAAACCCAGTTTAAAAGAATAAGTGTCTTTATATCGCACAAGATCCGGATGGATGAAATACTACTATGTTGCTTGGTT
>DAIRER010000149.1:0-5428 GCA_036795495.1 Pseudobdellovibrionaceae bacterium
AAAATCATTACAATTAGATACCCCAAATTCACCGCCGATGTCCCTGAGTTATTTAGGTAACAAAATGGTGGGTATTGGGCCTTTTTTTGTCACAATAAAAAAACATCAACACTCTAAAGACTATATCACCTCTTAAAACGGATATAAAGTTGGCATGGACTCTGCATTAGAGCTTGGAGTTCGAAATAATATAATTTTTAATGCGTTAATCTATCCGTAGGAGGATCAATGAAACACAGTTTAGTTACTCTATTTACTTCAGCCCTTGCAATTGTTCTAACATTTCAATGCGCCAGTGCCAGCTCTAGGGAAAATGAGAAATATTTAAGACATACATTTTTTAAAGTAAAGACAGATAAGAATTTATTAAGCGCACTGATATTTAGTAAGTATAGCTTCCAAGGTTCAGAATTAGAAAGACTTCATCTAGGTGCCATATCTGACATAAGTGAAAATAATTTAAAAAATTTGGAAAATGAAATTCAGAACGAATCATCTACACTTTATCATATCTTTTTAGAAAATTTATATTCATCTGTTAGAAGAAATGATTTACTAAATTCAATTAGGACAAAAAGTGTAGTGCCTCAAAAAATCAATAACATTTACAAGTGGACAAATATTGGATTGGCGATTTTAAAAAAACTTGATGACAAATGTACCTATGAGCAGGCTGAAATCATTTTAACGGAGCTTGATTTTTCAGACAAACATAAGGATAACAGATTTGTACGTGTTGATGGTAGCTCAAAAAGCAAACAGATTTTAAGAGAACTAAAAGAAGAATATTTGGAAGAGAAAAGTATCAATGAGAATACTGTTTTAATACGAACTCAAAATATAAAACAAAACTTAGAAAGCTTAGGAAATCAAGATCACGCACTTTGTTTAAGTTCAGTTTCACAAGTTATTGTTGATATAGATTCAACTTATCAACTTAGACTAGAGTCAAGAGAATCTAGTGTTTCAGCTGTCGTGCTTTCAAATTTAGTTTATGAATTCCGTAAATAAGAAAATTTTACCTTAATCTTGACCATGTACCGGCTATTTGAAAGCAGCCGGTACGGGATTATAAATAATTCTGTGTTTTGATGACGAAGTCACTTCTTGTTTGTAACAATCTAACAAGGAGATTCTCTTGAGAGATTTGAGGGATTTTAAATCTCTCTCTTTTTGAACGAGAGAGGACTTAAAATCCCCTGCACTGGCCAACAATCCTGCGGAGCTACTCCCACTCACAGGTAGACTCATAATCCGTCCACACCTCTACCCAATAGCCACCGATGAATTTGAAATAACAATCTAAAAAATCATCTGTGAAGACCTTTTGATAAGAGACAGGTTGCCTTGAAATATCCTTTTGCATAGCTCGACCGACTAGAGCAAAAGATGAGCAATAAGGAACACCATCTTCAATTTTTTGTCTTTTCGAAGCAGATAGATTTTTACCACGATCATCTACAAAGACTTTTAAAGCAGTGAATCGAAAAGCTGTCTCTTGCTCGCCATTTTTTAAAGTACGAACACAGGGCGTGCCTTCATAATCATTCACAATCCAATCAGATACAGCCGCCTGCGCAGAATTTCCTAAAAATACAAAAAAAAGTGAAAGCATTATTAATTTAAAAATATTTGTTTTCATAGTTTCTCCTGTTTATTTATTATTTAAAATCTACAGTTTGCGCTACCTTCGACCCAAACCAAAGGATCATTATAAGGGTTATTGGCATGAACCTCAGTGGATCTCCATTGTCCTGGAGGAATCCACGTTTCTTGCCACATGTTCAACCAAAAGCCAGCAGCAGTTTGTCCTTTCGCACGAATGTGACACAGGATTGGACGATTAAAGTTATTACTGGCTGAACAAATACCATGAGCTTGATCAAATGAACAATTGGCTTCAATAATAAAACCATAACTCTGAGAATTAACTCCGAAAAGCACGCTTAAAATAATAAAAAATTTTTTCATATGCATCTCCTTGTTTGAGGTTTGATTTAATTTCCCTGCTACTCCTCATCAGAGAACGGCGCAAGTTCTTTTCTATTTGGCATTTCTAAATGACGCTGTTGGTGTAACTTTCTTTTTTTTAAATTTAAAATTTGAAAATAGGAAATAATATAGAGACCCTTTAAGATGAATTATTATTCTTTGTATCAATGCCCCGGCAGCCAATCACCCGTTGTTAAGTCTATGGGTGCAAAATATCCAGAGCCACCCCCCACTGTGGTGAAAGCTCCCCCTAAGTAAAGGTTGGATCCCGAAAGGGCCATGGTGTCGATCTCGCCATCTGTATTAGGGTTAAAATTAAGATCCAGAGATCCATCGCTCAGAATATGCGCAACATTATTTCTGGCAATTCCCCCGACGGCGGTAAATGATCCACCTATATAATGGCCTCCGGCCCCATCGGAAATTGAAATAAACACACTTCCCGCGACCCGGGCCTTTTGACTTCCCCAACTCACAGCGCCCGTTGTGGTGTCTACGGGAGCAAAACCTCCGCTCCAAGGACCGACCTGAGTAAAATTTCCACCCAAATAAATATTATCTCCCGAACGAAGAATGGAAAGAACAGTTCCGTTGGTTGTCCAAAGTTCTGGAGTTACAAAAAAGCCATCGCCTAAAACCACGGAGCTAGTGTTTCCTGCCGTGTCGATAGCTCGAAGGCTCACGTAATAAAAAGTCCCTCGGCTTAACGTCACACCACTGAGAGTTGCGCTTGTGACATTTCCTACAGAGGTCCAAGTTTGCAGCTCGGTGCCCCCAGAACTTGTGCCCAGAGCGAGTTCATAATGACTGATCCCAGAAGCTGTATCCACAGCGGCATTCCAGCTCAGTAAAGGGGATTGTGTGGTGGGGGCATTTTCTGTACCATCATTCAGACTAACGCCACTCACGTCCGGTCCTTGAGCATCGGCTATCCAGCCATCACCAACAAGGGGGACGCTGATATTACCTGCAGCATCCACGGCCCGAACACTGACGTAATAGACTTGTCCACTGATTAAACTTAAGCCCGTGAGAGTTGTGCTTGTGACATTTCCCACACTCGTCCACGACAGAACGTCGGCTCCAGAGCTGGTTGTGCCAAGGGCGACTTCATAACGAGAAATAGCAGAGGCACTGTCCGTAGCCACGGGCCAGGATAACAAAGGACTTTGAGTTATCGAATTATGAAGCGAGCCATCTGTTACAACTCCTGAAAAATCAGGCGGAGTTTGATCTGCCGAGCCACCGCCTCCACCATTGCCTATCTTTGTTATTGTGGCTTCAAAGGTACAAGCATTAAGCCATAGACTGAAAACTCCCAGGATACTTAAGGTGAACGATTTGCTTACAAGTGCTCTCACAAATCTTCTATCAAGGATCCCTCCAAGTTTCTTATTTTTCATAAAACGCCCTCATAGATTATAATCCTCCAGATCTTTTTAACTACCCAGAACTATGAACAAACATAGACCTATGTCTTGCCGACATATTTCAGAAAAACTTGATGATTATTTATAGGCATCTTTTTTAATTCATAAGCTATTGTAACTTTTTAACATTCTTAAACCCTGAAATTTTTATTGTTTAGAAAGGGTGAGTGTATAAAGCTCACCTTTGGCTGATGCTTGAATTTTAAGATGCTTCAAAATAGACATACCTAAAAGTCGAGAGCATTGATCACAAAAGGCCACTTCTATATTTTTAAATGACCATCCTACGATTTCTAATTTTGGCAAAGTAACAATTGAAATATCAACGATCCTAGCATCTGCGAGTTTAGCTTTTGAAGGTCTTGCCTTAGACATCAATTCTGGAAAAGAATCTTTAATATCCTCAGTTGGCATTGTTGTGAGAGTGGCTCCCGTATCTATCAAAAAAAGTTCAGACTTATTTTTATTGGATAGGGATATTGGCAAGACGTGGTGGCCAAACCCACTACTTACTAGACGGATCTGATCAATGGGATAATTTGATTTAGCTATTTCTATGTCAGCAATAATGTCACCTTTAAGTGCGGGCTCACTTTCGGGATTTCTTTCGATAAAACTTTTTAATAGTGAAATAGCCTCCAATGGCCGATTTGCTTTAACGTAGAGTCGCGCTAAATCTTGGGTTACATCTAATAATTTGGGATGTACGGATAAAGCCTTTTCGTTCCAATTTATGGATTCTTCAACGCGATTGAGTCCATTAAGGTTCCTGGCGTAATAGGCCATTAGATCATATGTTCCGACTCCACTTGAAAGAAGTTCATTGTAAATGGGATCTGCTTCATTAAAAAAGTTTCTTGTAGTTAATTGAAAGGCTAGATTGGCTTTATATGAGATATTGTTTGGTTGAATTTTATTTAATTGACGAAAGGCTCTGAGCATACAGTCATTTTTCTGGGTCGTTGAGCAGTTTCCGAGGTAGCTTACTATCTCTTGTTCACTCATTCCTTGAAGTGCCAATTCTGGCATTAGCATAATTTTAATCTCATTTCTAAAACTATATCCAATCATCAAGATAAAAAAAGTAATCAAGGAGAAAAAAATTCTTTTAAAATTATCTTTTGAGGGGGGCGTATTATCTTCTACAAAATTACAATTTTTGCAAATTATTGTTCTGCCATAAATCATATCTTGAGTAATCTCAGTTTGACATTGTTTACATAATCTCACGATGGAGTCCCTATTCATATCATCCTTCCATAAACTTTTTATTTAATAATGATATCGCTGTTAGTTAAAGAAATCAAAAGCTCTTTTTAATAAGGTAGATATGCTATGTACTCCCAAAAGGATTCTGCTTACCCCCCTTCGATGATAGTGAGCCTATAGACTCCATATTGAATGCATATTTTTTATAGAATCCTCGATGAGCAAATCATTTTGGAAACCATATTTGAGAAATAAGTTGGTCGTGAAATCCATAGATTGCAACTGCATGTACTCCTTGTGGATATTTTGCGGCACCTGTTACAAATTCCTCATCTATGACAGTTGTTTCCAAAACGATGCGAGATTTTAATTCGCAATGTAGATTTGGACTTGAATCAAAAAGATTCTTATACAGTTCCCGGAATTTTTCTTTTCCAACACATAGCACTTCTCCAGAGACGAGCTTAGTTACTTTAACTTTTGGGTGAAAGCACTGACAAAAATCTTCGAGATTTCGGTTGTTATAGGCAATGAGTTGTCTTTGTACTAAATCTTTCATTATTTCTGTTTGCATAAATATTCTCTCAAGTTATTTTTATTCTTTAATATGGTGAAAAAGACATAGAATCAACTCAACTTTTAGAAAGTGACGTACGCGCAGAAAAAGTTAATGAACTTTCAAGAAAAAAACTTTAAATTAATTAAATTATACTATAAATTAAAGAATGTGTTCAAATTTCTTACAAAATTTTAAAACAAAAAAACCAAAATTTGAGGATTTCATAGATCCAGATCAG
>DAIRER010000150.1:0-5414 GCA_036795495.1 Pseudobdellovibrionaceae bacterium
GAATTTTAATTGTTTCGATACTTAGGGGGGCGCTGGATTTAATTAAAGGCTGAATTTGTTCGAAATCAGCGCGTTCAAAGGCATTACTTGCAATTGGATTTTTAAAACAGACCTTCATATTACATAATTCAAAAGACTCTTTAAAGGGAATTGAGCCTTTAATATTTATAAAATTAAATTGAGGAGAAGTTATTGATAAATTTGAAAACACCATGGACCCTTCCGCCTCATATTTATTTTTTCTAAAATTAATATAAAATGGCATTTGAAATTCGCCAAGCAGGTCGAAATTTTTGATATAATTTTGATCTTTTTTAAAGTGAGCTTTAATATATGAACTAGCATAAAAGCGATGTTCATTTTTAAAATATGTTCCCGCAGAAAAAAAATTTAAAAAAGAAGAGTTCATGTTCTTTTGATGGCTAAAGTTCAAGTCCCATTGAAGGCGTTGTGCCTCAAGTAGTAATTCGAGCTTAAAATCTAAAGGATCTTGTAAAAAAATAAATTGAGAATGCCCTGATTTTAGTTTTCCCTCTAAAGAGAGGGTTGAAATAGGTTCATTAAGAGCTTTTTCTAGCGGCAGGATGGTTCCGCGCATTTCTACTGAAAGATCCGCCCAGGGTATGAGGGGTTTAAGTAGGCTGCTGATTTTAGAAATAGATTTGTTAATATGAATTTGTAATTCTGAGGGATTGTTTTTTATCCCTGCTAAGTCCAATGCTGTTTTGAATGTCAAAACCTGATGATTGTTAATTTTAAGAATTTGTTCAATTTTTAAGTCTTGAAACAAATTTGAAAACTGATAGGTCCACTTGGATTCCAATATAACAGGGGCATTAAATAAACTGTTTTCAGTTTTAAGGTTTTCGTCTTTGAGTTTATAATTAAAATTGGGTATTGTTATTCCAATACTTTGTTTATCAAAGGACAAAACGATATCTTGAAACTCTTGTGATGAAACCTTTAAAGGTAATAAATATAAAACCCCTTCCAATTGATGGAGTTTTATTTCTTTTGATTTGTTTTGTTCAAAAGTTAATTTAAATTTGGAATTCTCTTTAAGGCCCATGGCGGACTGAGTGGAAAAATATTGAGCAAATCCTTTGGGTTGAATCTCCGTTGAGTAGTTGAATTGAAAAGAATTATCATCCCAATGGAGTTGGGATTGTAAGCTGGCATTTTGAATTTCTATAGTTTTAATACTATTTTTTATCAAAATAAATTCTTTAATCGATAGTTTTAAATCAGGAATATCTATAGAGATTGGATTCTTAGAAATAATGTTTTGAAGTTTTTCTTTGTAAGTGTTCAGAATCGGGATTTTAAAGTTTTTCTTTTTGGGGTCTTGATCCATGGATTCATCTGCATTTTCTAGGCTTATTATTTTAGATTTTAATTCTTGGACTTCAAGTATTTTAATAAAAATCCGATGATCTAGGAGTTCAGAAACTGAAAATTCAAAATTAAATAAGGGACTTTCAATTTGAATTTGAAAATTTTCATTGAATGAAATATTGGCTTTTAAGTTTTCAATTTGTAATTGTCCATGAACCAGATTAATTTTTGCATTTGAAAATGTAAAATTGCCATTGTGATTTTTTCTTAAAAACTGATCTGCGGCGGAAAGCGTTTTTTTTGTTCCTTCAGGTGTTTGAATGTACCAAATAAGACCACTAACTATGAGAATCAAACATAAAAACACCCCCCCCATTAAATATCCAAGGCGGCGGAGCCATTGAAATAAGGGTGTTGATTTCTTTTTCATCAGGAAAGTGCTTTTCTCATTTTACGAACATGTTTGATTTGATTCCGTTGGTGTTGGGTTATTTTTTTTTGTATTTTTAAATTAAACACGCCTAGGATGCGTGCGGCCAAATGCCCGGCATTTGTGGCATTGTCTATTGCCACCGTAGCAACAGGAACGCCTTTGGGCATTTGTACAACGGAAAGTAAAGCATCTAAACCTTTTAGCTTTCCAATGGCAACGGGGACACCAATCACAGGTAGGACTGTTAAACTTGCAATCATGCCAGGAAGGTGAGCAGCTCCTCCGGCTCCGGCGATGATCACAGAATATTTTTGATCCGCGGTCTTCGCAAACTGAACCATTTCTTCAGGAGTTCGGTGCGCTGAAATGATTTTTATTTCAGATTTAATCTGATAGGTTTTTAAAACGGCCTGGCTTTCTTTCATGACTTTTAAATCTGTAGAACTTCCCATGACAATAACAACGGGTTTTATTTTCATAATGTTCTTTCTCTCCATTTTTTAAGATCCTTAAGGGCGATTTTAAGAAGTTCATTTTGTGTTTTAAAATGGCTCTGATAATTGATATGACCTAACTTTCGCCCTAATTTTGAATCCATTTTTCCATACCAGTGCAAGGTTCCTTGTTGTCCGTTCGGAAAATGAGCGGGTCCTTTATATGAACCAATCAGATTCAGCATCACAAAATTTTTTACATACAGTTCTGGTGAGGATGAATTTCTTTGAGTGATCGCATGAAGGTGAGAAGTGAATTGATCTTTATCCATGGCATTTAGGCTAAAGTGACCCGAATTGTGCACACGAGGGGCTATTTCATTGACTATCAATGAAGACTTGAGTTGCAGTCTTTTTTGTTCGTCCTTTGAAATTTGAAAAAGTTCAAAGGCCATCACTCCTACATAGGGCAAAGAATGAAGCATCGCTGATATTTTTTTGATTAATTTTTTTAAATCTTGTTCCGGTTTTGATTTTAATTCAATGGGGCCCTTGACCCAAAGGCATTTGGAGTGTTCTTGAAAACTCTCGACTAAGGGGAAAATCTCGATTTTTCCAAGTCTATTTCTTGAAAAAATCAAAGCGAGTTCTCGTTCGAATTGGATGCGTGGCTCGACGATGTGACCTTCGGTGTTGGTTTTTAAAATCTTTAAAATTTTTGATGGAATACTGCCATTGATTGAATAGGTGCCATACCCATCATAACCTCCACGACGTCGTTTTATGATAGAGGAACTCCATAGAGTTTGCCCAGAATCTGGATTTTCAAAATTATAAAAGGGGAGTGTGGGGATCTTAAATTTAATCAGAAGTTGTTTTTGAGTCAGACGGTCTTGGAGGATCTCCATCGATTTGAGCGAAGGAAAAAACTGAGGAACTTTATTTTTTTTAGACTGAGAATATTTTAAAACTATCGCCGTTTTTTCTAGAGCCTTTTTTAAAAGCGGGATAGAAATAAACTCACTTTCAAAGGTGATGACATCCACCTTTTGAAAAAAAGATGTTAAATCCGATTCGGAATGGGGACTTCCGGGGTGATGAAAAGCAGTGACAAAAGTTGCAGGTTCGTTGTTTTGACAAAGCACATGCATTTCGTGTCCGTTTTCAATGCCTTTTTGGAGGAGCATGCGGGCCAATTGACCTCCCCCTAAAATTCCAATTTTCATATTCCATCCCTGTTGCGTTTTTTGACTCTCAGGTGTTCGCTGTAAACTATGAATTATTTTTTTATTGAGATCAATAGCTATAAGGGACACAGAGCGAAATGTAGAATTTCTAACAATAAGTTATGACCTCAAGTTATGACCTCTGAAGTAAAACCCTTTTTCTTAAAAAATCCAGTTAACTTTCCTCTCTGCTTAGCTCCCATGGTCGGTCTGAGTCATTTTGCTTTAAGGCAGTTGATTCGTGAATATATGCCTCAGAACGCTTGGACGCTTTGGCCCACCGAAATGTTAAATTCTAGACGCCTGCCATTTGAAAAAGTGGGTGAAACTCCCGAAACCTTCCGTGGTCCAGATGAAAACGGATTGGTTCCACAAATTTTAGGAAACGAAGAGTTTGCAATTGCTAAGAGTCTTGAAAAATTAACGGAGTGGGGAGCTGAGGGGATTGACATTAATATGGGTTGCCCTGTTCAAAAGGCTTTAAAACACAATTATGGTGTGGCTCTCATGGGGGATCCAATGTACGCCGCAGAAGTCGTTCGAATGACCGTTAAACATTCCGTAATTCCCGTTTCTGTAAAATTAAGAAGTGTCTCTCAAGGCTTGGATGAGTCACCAGATAAACTTTTGGAGTTTGTTGAACGTTTAACAGATGCCGGAGCAAAATGGATCACATTGCACCCACGTACGGCGGAACAGAAACGAAGAGACTCTGCGGATTGGGAGCAAATTCGTTATTTAAAATCTAAATTAAAGTGTCCAGTGATTGGAAATGGTGACATTCAAACGGTGGATGATGTTTTAGAGCGACTCAAGCAAGCTCAATGTGATGTTGTGATGTCGGGGCGCGCTTTGGCGGCAAGGCCATGGATGGTTTGGCAATTGGGTGAAGCCTTGGGCTTTGAATCCTCAGAGTTGTATAAAGAAAAAAAACCTCCAAGCACGCCTCAAGAAGAGGCTCAAGAGTACGGAAGATCTCTTTTACGACTTTCGTATATTTTATGGAATTCTTATCAAAAAATTGGGGCTTCTGAATCGATGGCTCTACGAAAATTAAAATTTCATATTAAGACAACTCATGTTTGGTTAGATTATGGTCATGCTCTTTCGGCCTCGGTTAGTACCGCTGCGACCATAGAAGATTTTCAAGAAAAAGTTTCTCAGTTTTTTCTAAACTCCGATTTGTCTATGACCTCACGTACAGAGTTGCGTCAATAGATCTCTCTAGTTAGATTAAATTTCTGATACTTGTTCAATATACTTCTTTCTTAACTTCCCGCAAAATAAATACTTAAGTTTATGAAGTTCATAGTGATTTTTAAAATTCATGCAGTGGATTTGTATTTTCGTGGTTTATAGGGAACAAATCCCATAGCTTCGTTAAAATTTTGTTCCACATACTTTTTAACATTCTTAAACTCAGTCCATGTGAAAAGGATTCTTGTCCAAGGCCTTTGATCCCAAAAGCCCCGTGCAGATTCACTGAGTTTTGCGCTCCCTCGCTCCGCCCCCAGCGCAATTCTAGCGATAATTCCTGAAATGGATCTTAAAAAGGATATAAAACCTCTTCTATAACTGGCTTTTACAAGCAAATGAAGATGATTGCCCACAATTGCAAATCTATAAATTTCAACTCCAAATTTTCTAGCTTGAGTCCTAACAACTTTATCAATTTTTTGGATTCTACTTTTATCATATCGAAAGGATTTTTCTCCTTTTGCTTTTGAGGATCTTAAGGTGAGGTGCATTGTTTTTTTAATAGCTATGGGTCTAGGTTTTTTAGCATGGGATTTATTTAGACGAGCCCCTCCGAACTCTTTTTCAACCTGAAATTCATCATCTAACAGCAGCTGTTTTTGTTTTCCCATACGCTGAATTCACTACTTCTCGCTCTTAGTTATTACCGAGAGTACTCATCAATGGCCAAAACTGGAAGTTACTTTAAGGTGTCTGAATCTACGGCATTTAGAACTATCCTCTGGGTTG
>DAIRER010000151.1:0-5411 GCA_036795495.1 Pseudobdellovibrionaceae bacterium
TCACCAATGGTCTATGGGCATAGCCCTACATCAAAATCGTAAAATTACAGCAGATCGAACCCAAACTCTAAATACTTTTGATTTAGGCTTTTTATTTACCCCAAAAAGTTATCTTGGGATTGGTTTGGTCGTCTACAATATCAGTCAAAATCCAGATAACGAGTTCTCTGATTTTTTAAAACAAAATCAAGTTGGAGTGGGTTCAAATTTTATCTATACTGAACACTTGCGCGTCAAATTAGACTGGCTCAGCTCAGAGAATGGATCCTACGAAAACTCTGTTATTTCTACTGGATTTGAAACTTTTTACTCTAATTGGTTTAAACTTGGCTTTGGAGTGAATCAGAACCTAACGTCATCCCTTATTCACTATTCTGTAGGCTTTGGCTTTATTGGGCCCAAATTTAACGTGCATTATGCCTATGTAACAGCAAAAGAAAACGACTTAGATTCGTCCCACTCTATTGACTTAGCCATCCCCTTTTGATAACCAGGTAAACCTTATTAAATTTAAATGGAGAGTGGTATGGCCTCAAAAACAAAAAAAACAGAAACAGTTCGTCGTAAGAAAAAAACAACTATGGGAACAAAGCGAAAAGCCGCTCTTCGCAATAAAGGATCGACGAAGTCTAAAAAAGCTTTATTTCAAGACTAGTTATAGTCTTTAGAGCTAATTTATTTATTTCTAATTAACAGATACCGAACGGTTCGCTCTTAAGAGGGCTGGAAGTTCTTTAATTCCACCCTTAAGATCCCATTTAAAGGGAAGCTCAACCCACCCCTCTTGGCCAGGATAAAATTTCCATCGTTTAAGAGCGTTGAAGGTCCTCTCGTCTAAACTCACATACCCAGAGGATTTAATTAATTTAAAGTCTGAAACTCTCCCATCCTTTTGAACGTAAGCCACATAAACAACCTGCCCTTGGCGGCGTTGAAGTCGATCTTCTATGCCATACTGGGGTTTAACATTGCCTGGCTTTTGTCTTAGGTCCCCAAGACTTCGAATATCTCCATCAATCTGCCCATAGGCTGGAGATCCTTTATACTCACTATCTTTTCCAATGTTTTGACCTAGCCCATTGGCATAGCCCTCTAAACCTTCTACTTCTGAATTAATATCACCTTCTGCTTCGGCCTGAATTTGACTGTAGGCCTGACCATGACGTTGAGAAGCGCCTCCAACTTTGGATTGAAATTTTTGATTTTGAGCTTTTAGTTTTTCTACAGAAGACTCAACAGATTGCTCAGCATCCTGGGCGTCCGTCGTGAGAATATTTTTTGTTTTCTGTACGTTTCTTTCGGCCTTTTGATCCACCTTTTCAAAATCCTTTTGCAGATCTTCATCGTTCATTTGCATTTGAGTTTGAGCCTCAAGCTCGCGGCCAAAGCTATCAACATCAGGCTCTTGAATATCCTCTAAAGTTGCCATTTTGGGAACCACAGCAATGGGTGCAACGGGTCTAGATACCGATTTCTGAACAGCTCTTCGGGCCATTTTCATTTGGGGGACTGTTTTCATTTTGGGGACTATCTTTTGAGCCGTCCTATGGGTGGCCTTTTTGATAGTATTTTGGGCTCTTTTTAGGCCTGGATTTTTTAAATCTATTTTTGTAGTTTTTGATTCTTTTAAAACAGGTTCATTAGCATGAATAAGGGTCTCTTGAGTGATTCCTTTTTTGGGTGTTGTAGCGTGGTCTAAAATTTCAATAGTGATCAGTTCGGGCATGATGGGTTTTTGAACCACCTGAGAAAGAGTAAATAAGACCAGAACGACCGCTCCATGAATAAAACTAGATACTCCAATAAATTTAGATATTTTTTTGTTTTGAATTTCGCCCTCAAGATAACTTGGATCATAATATTGGCTTGAATACATTGGGTCCTCCCATAATTTATTCTCGGTATCCATCCAAATGACTTCAATTATTGGGCCAATTATTACGTGATTCTAAGTAGTTATATTACATTTGGGACTTCTTACAGGGTAAAACTTTCAAAACTGTCCAAAAGTTGGATTCCTTAGTATTTATTCCTAGAACGTGGCTGATTATTCGGGGGATAGTCCTTCGGGGATGCGGCCCTCTTTAATGGCTTCGGCAATCTTTAGGTGCTCGGGATGGCCTACAAATTTAGAGGCCTCTTGAAAACTTAAGGCCTCCGAAGGCTTTAGCTTTTCCTTTTTATAATCAACAATGCGTTTGTATGAGGCCTCAAGTTCAGTACGGCTCAGTTTGGATTGTGCAACCGCATTGGTGATGGCATCCAGTGCGACCAGAGGCGATTGAGGCTCATTACAGTATAATAAAAGATCCACTCCGGCTTGAAGAGCTCGCACCGGAATTTCTTCGACGCCATAATGATTGCGAAGAGCTTTCATATCTAAATCATCAGAAAAAATAAGGCCTCGATATCTTAGGTTTTTTCTGAGGATATCTTGCAAAAAAACCTGAGATAAGGTTACGGGCCATTCGGGGTCAATTTTTGGAAACTGAATATGAGCCGTCATCACCATGTCGACTCGTGATCTAAAAGCCTTTTTAAATGGAATTAACTCTAAACTTTCAAGCCTTGATAAATCAAAGTCCTCAACAGGTAATTGTTCATGACTATCCAGAAGAGTATTTCCATGACCTGGAAAGTGCTTCACGCAAGGTAAAACTCCAGCTTTTATATACCCCCGCACCAACGCAGAAATATGCTTATCCACAACTTCCACTTTATCGCTCAGGGCTCGATCACCAATCACTTGATTTTTAGGATTCGTTAACACATCGGCACAGGGAGCAAAATTTAAATTAATTCCAACCGAATGAAGTTCTAAACCCATGCGATGGGCAAAAGAAAAGCTCAACATCGGATTATCTAATTTTCCTAGATTTTGAACGGCTGGCCATTGCGTAAAGGGTGCTTTTAATCTTTGAACACGCCCACCCTCCATATCAATACCAATAAAAAATGGAATTTTATCTTTTGTTTTTAAACTCAGTCCCTGAATCTCTGCACACAAATCATAGATTTGTTTTGGGTTTTGAAAATTTCTTTGAAAAAGAATCACTCCGCCAATATTATTTTGAATTAAAAAATCTTTTTCATCTGCAGTAAGAACAAAACCCGATACTCCTACAATAAGATGCTGTCCTATAATCTGATTTAAAGCTCCGCTCATACATTACTCCGATTTCTTTTCAGGTTGAATTTGTTTGATTAGTAGGCCTTTTCCCTGGTCTACGCCCATTTGTTTTTCAGGAGTTGTTTGCAATTTTTCTTTTGAAATTTTTGACTGTGCAACAACATTTTTTTCACCCAATGGAACATCTCCAAAGAGCAATTTCATGGTTTCAACGTCAAAAGCAAAACCCTCTGTCGCCTCTTTTTGGGTGGCCATCAAATCTACGCGCATTTCAATATCCGCAGCTTCAAGTTGCAAGAGATGCCCTTGACTGTTCACAAAACTCACAAACTCTGTATACACAGGATCTTTTTGAGCCTTCTTTTGAGACATTGGGGGCTCTGTGATTTCATTTTCCATATCTATTAGATTTCTAACTTTAAATGCTTCAAATCCATTTACGTTTTGTGGTTTAAGCACAATCACCTGCCCCGCACGCACAAGGCCCTCTTCTTCTAATAAGGATTCATAAAGATAGCGAGATTGCTCCTGAAGACCTTCTTTACTTTTTAAAATCTTATAAATTAAAAATGTACTTAAAAATGCATTTTTTGAAATCTGTTTTTCAATTTTTTTTGTTTTTCCATTTTCATTAATCACAAGACTCATTTTTTGTTGTTTAAATTGAGCATCAATGGTTTTAACTTTTTTATCGGCAATACGCATGAACGTATAAGAAACAGGGTTGAAGTCCATATCTGAAACAGCCTTTGTGCTTTCAGAAACCTCACCACCTCTTTTTAATTTTAAATAACTTGTAGAGATGAATTGATTCTTTTTTGAGTCCAACTCATATCGACTGACAGTATATCCAGCGGGTTTGTTGCTAAAATAAATTCTTGAATAGCCTTCAAATAGAATTTCCCCATAAGAATTTAATGAGAAAAAAATAAAACAAAATAAAATGGAACTTGTTTTCTGGACCATGGTCTTTATTCCTTATACAAAAATATTTTTTTCACACTCTTTCATTACTCTTTTATTGTCGAATGAGGTTATACTTGAGTCAAAGAATTTTGAGTCCAGTTGTCTCGATTTAAAGACTAATATTGCGGAGAATAAATTGAAATCATTCTTGAAGAATTTTTACTTAAATGAGGGTGGCCAAGTGGCCCTATTCATAGCCCTTATATTTCAAGTACTGTTTCTTTTTTTTGCAATGGTCATCAATATTGGATTGGTTGTTCATCATAAAATCAATTTACAAAATTCTTTAGATCTTGCCGCGTACTATGCCACCTCCAAACAGGCTGAAAATCTAAATGCGATCGCCCACATCAACTATCAAATCCGTCAAAGCTGGAAACTTATGGCTTGGCGCTACCGAATGCTCGGATCTGCCGGAGATTTTGAAGTCCACCCCTATAATAAAGAAACTAAACAATTTAGATATTCACCTCTGCCAGACCAATCCCCGGCCCCCACAGATCCTCAGATGGAAATCAACTTTTTTGAAGCTCCGGCCTTTTGTATCACCTATGTCCCCTTTAAACCCATGCCACCAGGAGAAAATACCTGTAAAAAACAAGCTTCAGGAAGTGGAATTCAACTTTTTCAAGTCCCCAATGTTCTTGCTGACTTTTTAAGTTTTAATAAGAAAGTTCAGGTGGCAGCTGAAGAATCTTTAAAAAAGATTCGGGAACGCTGTATGCTTTTTGGCTCCCTGAATATGATTTATCTGAGCACTTTTGCAACGGCCTACAACTTGGATCAACGCGATCGCCAAGCCATGATTTCGGGTATTTCTAGACTCATGAGCAACGATACAAATGACTTTTTGGATCTTGATGGAGACAGCGTCAAAGAGGGTGCTGAAAAAACTTTTATTAAAAACCTGACCGATTCGAACCGTGAAGGTGTTCAACAATTTCAAATTTATAATTCCTTGGCAGACAAAAACTGCAATGCCGATGGCATTGCAGGTACACTCCCCCCAAAATGGCTAAAGCAGGTTAAAATTTTTCCAGGATTTACATATTTGGATACGATTTGTGGTGAACGATCAGGTGATAGTATTCAAGTTAAAGGAAAAGCCCTGCCCTATGGCCCCAAAGATATCCCAAACCATCCACTCTATTATCAAGAAAATAATCCTAACATTGCAGAATTACGGGATTGGACAACTAATCTTATAGCGCTTCTTGACCAAGATCGCGCCAACCCCGAATCTGTTTATAATTATTCTGTTGGTGTAGAAAAAAATCCGTGGTGTTTAAGTTATGTTGGTGCCAAGGCGACGATC
>DAIRER010000152.1:0-5406 GCA_036795495.1 Pseudobdellovibrionaceae bacterium
TTTATTATTTTTTTAGTTTAACAGATTCAATCACAACTGTCTCTACAGGAACATCTTGATGACCCGCTTTCGAAGTTGTCTTCACTGCTGCAATTTTCTCTAGCACATCCTCACCTTGAGTGACTTTACCGAAAACGGCATAGCCCCATCCATCAAAACTTGGATAGTCTAGACTTGCATTATTTTTATGATTTATAAAAAACTGAGCCGTTGCACTGTGTGGATCATTAGTTCTGGCCATTGAAATTGTGCCTTTGTCATTTTTTAATCCATTTTTAGCTTCATTTTTTACAGGAGCTTTGGTCTCTTTTTGTTTCATGTCGGCAGAAAAACCACCCCCTTGAATCATAAAGCCAGAAATCACACGATGAAAAATAGTTCCATCATAAAATTTTTCATCCACATACTTTAAAAAGTTCTTTACAGTTTCAGGCGCTTTTTCTGCATCTAACTCGATCAACATTGTACCCTTATTGGTCACCATTTCGACTACTGGTTTTGTCATGACTTTATCCTTTTTTTCTTTTTTTGTGGTTGAGGATAAAGCTGATACACTGAGGGTCAGGGACAGGGCAAGTAAAAATATTTTGGATATAAAACTATATGATTTCAAAAAACTCTCCTTTGTATTGTGAATCCAAAAATCGTGACTTAAAATCAACGCCGATGCAAGAATTTAACGCTGTTGCAAACCAAAAAGTGTCAAAAAATCTAAATCAACAACCAATGGCATATGATCACTGGCTCGCTGCTCTCGCTCTTCATAACTTTTTGGTGGAAAAAGAATTTTCCCCCGATGATTTCTAAAATAATATACGAAAGTCCTTTTGACAGACTTCATAAATTTTCGAGTCCCTAAAATCATATCAATTTTTTGAAAAAAACCTTGTTTTTCCGTAAAGTAAGAATGCGTTATTTGATGACGAGGTGCCACGGGCTCTGGGTTGACTTCAAAGGAGTCTTTCATATGACGACGCAGGGGCCTCATCACATGGTCTTGAATATCCATATTAAAATCTCCGGCAACCAGAATGGCAACTCCTGGATATTGCTGTTTGTACTGATTCACAATTTTTGAAAGTGTCGCCGCCTGCGCCGCACGCATCATCTCTGAGCCATGATCCACATGGTGCGACTTATAATCCTCACGATCCCTCTTAGATTTTCCATGGTGACCTAATAGGATTAAACGAGGTGCCGCATCTCCTTTGATAAAAACCTTTAAGCCTGGAGCGTCTCTAGGAAACAGGGGTTTATCTTGATGATCTAAGGGATCATTCCATCTTATTTCTCTATGCTGTTCCAATTTAAACTCAAAGGGTAAATCTTTTTTAACGGCAAAAACGATTCCCATATTTTCTAATTGCCCCGTGGTTGTAAATAACGAATATTCATTATTTAAAAACCGTTCTTGAAATCGAGCTATCGCAATGGGATTGACCTCTTCAAGAATCATAATATCAGGTTGAAGTTGATATAAATTTTGTCCTAAAAGTTTAATTTGGTGATAGGGCTTCGTTGTAATTTTCTCGGGCTCTATTGTATAATGAAAATCTCTCATATTGAAAGTCAAAACCCGCAACTGTTGGATTTCCTCTATTGAGCGCTGTTCAGAGACTCGATTTTGATTTTCTGCTGTAAAAAGAAGCTCACAGGCCGGTTCACGAGCAAAAGCAAAATTAATTTGGAAAATTATCGATACAAGAAAGAAATAGAAAACAACGCCTTTTTTCACCAAGCCCCCCTAGGAAATCAATTGCGAGATTATCTGTAGCAAGAATACAGAATCTAAACAAGGAACTTTTTGTTTAGATTCTGTTTAGATTTCGCTTGGTTTTTTTGTATGAAATATTCTATTTATTTTTTTGAGCTTTTTTTAAGCATCTCATGCTTAATTTTGACGGTTTGATACATTAATGTTTCTGTTTCCGTATTGGTTTTAGCCGTTTCAAGTTGAATCATCAAGTTTTCAACCTGACCTTGCAGAGAATCCATTTTTCTCTCTAAGTCTTCTCGGTCTTTTTTTGCTTTTTCCATTTCTTTTTTTAGTTTTTCAATTTCAGCTTGAGTTGACTTTTCTCGAACCTGAAGTTCAGCAATTTCTTTTTCCATTTTATCTTTGTCAGCTAGATATTTTGCGTTCGACTTATCATAATCTGCTTTTACAGAATCATATTCTTTTTGAACTTTTTCATACCTGGATTTTGCTTTTTCAGCCTGACCTTCAATTTTCTCATAATCCTTTGATTCTGTTTTCAGTAAATCCTGAGTGGATTCGATGGATTTTTTGGCTTTCTTTTCATCTTCTTCATACTTCTTAATATTTTGTTCAGCTTCTTTTTCTTTGGCTTTAAATTGTTCAATCTCCATTTTCATTCTTTTCATTTCAAGCTCTGCGCGGGCCGTCTCTTGCTTGGCGCGGGCCTCTTTAGACTGAGCCTCCGCAACGGCTTTTTGAGTGAGTAGTTTTTGGCGCGCTAAATCTTGTTCAACTTTTCGTTGTTCTTCTCGGGCTTTTTCTGCCACTTTCATAGCCTCTTGAGTTTTTTCGTTGGCCTTTTCTAATTCTTTTTCAACCTCTTTAGAATTGTTAACTGCCTCTTTCATTTTCTCTTCAGCCGTTTTTTTAATTTCTAAAGTCTTTGTATGAGTCTCTTTTTCTTTTGAGATTTTTTCATTAGCACCTCGAATTTTTTCTTCGGCTTCCGCCTGTTGTTTTTCAGCAATAACGGTTTGTTTTTCAAAATCAAGACTTTCTGATTTTAACTGAGCCGACTCTTTTTCGGCTTGGGCTTGATCTTTTTTAGCTTGAGCTTCTAAATCTTTAGCTTTTGCAATAGAGGCCTTTGCTTCGGACTTTACTTTGTCTCGATTTTTACGATCTTCATCGGCTCTTTTTTTTGCTTCTTGGGCTTCGGCACTGGCCGCTTGAGCATCCGCTTTGGCTTCTTCAGCTTCAACTTGTAAGGGATCCACTTGGGCCCAAATATTTTGAGATGAAAACATAACCAATATAAATGATGCTTTTAAAAGAGAATTGAACCTCATGCCACCCCCAAAGTTGATGATATTCTGATGATAATCAACAATTGCAACTTAAAATCACAATCAGAAATTACCTTCTAAAAAGGATAACCTGACACACCGAAACATGTAAAGACTAAATACAAAGTTTAGACCTATTTCCTATTTGGATTTTCCCTGGGCGGCAACAGAGGCCATCGCCTTTTCAACATCCTCTGGACTACCTATAAATTCCTTTTTTAGAACATGAAAATCTTTATCCAGCTCATAATGTAGTGGAATCCCTGTTGGCATATTCACTTCCATAATCTGTTCAGGAGTCATTTTGTCTAGGTATTGAATCAATGCTCGTAAACTGTTTCCATGGGCCACAATTAGAACTTTTTTACCCTCTAGAAGGTCTTTGGATATCGAGTTTTTCCAAAGGGGCATAAAACGATGGACGGTGTCCTTTAGAGACTCACAGGAGGGAAGCAGACTTGAGTCTATATGTTTATAACGAAGATCTTTTGTGGGATGTCCCGGATCAGATTCGTCCATCTTGGGAGGTGCAATATCATAACTGCGTCTCCAAATTTTAACTTGGTCCTCACCATGACGCGCTGCCGTTTCTGATTTATTTAACCCCTGTAAGGCTCCGTAATGTCGTTCATTGAGTCGCCAATCTTTGTGAACAGGAAGCCACACTTGATCCAGCTGATTTAAAACAATATCCATCGTATGAATGGCCCTTTTTAAAACGCTCGTATAAACTACGTCAAATTGAAAGCCACCCTCTTTTAAGGCCAGCCCACCTTGTTGGGCTTCTCGAGTTCCGGTTTCTGATAAATCAACATCGACCCACCCTGTAAAACGATTTTCACGATTCCATTGGCTTTCACCATGACGAACAAGAACTAATGTGGACATGTTAAACTCCTATTTCTACAACAATATCATGCAACAAGTTAAGAACTTAAAGGACTATTGATAATTTTGAATTATTAATGAATTGTGAAGAGAATTGCAAAAGAAAAAAAGGAAATAGGAATATGCAAAACGACAATCTCGATTACCTCGAATCAATGTATTCAAAATATCTTTCTGCACCCCAATCTCTTTCTTCGGATTGGAAATATTTTTTTGAGGGCGTTCAATTTGGTGAAATCAAATCCTCCGGTTCAAAAGGAGCTCTTTCCAGCAAAGAACTGGATGTCTACAACCTGATCAATGCCTATCGTAATCTCGGTCACATCGAAGCGAATACAAATCCATTAAAAAAGCCAAAAATAACCGGAGAACTTGAGCTTTCAAAATTCAATTTATCAGAGACGGAACTTCAACAGAAGTTTCAAATTGGACGCCTGATCGGAAAAGAAAACGCCACACTTTCTGAAATCATCAATCAACTCAAACAGAGTTACTGTGGCACTCTGACTGTTCAATGTGCAGAAGCCACTCCTCAAATTCGCGATTGGTTTTTTAAAAGACTCGAATCACCGTCCTTAGACTCTGCACTTAAAACGGATGATAAAAAGGAACTCCTCAATTCATTAACACGCGCCGAAAGTTTAGAAAAATTTATTCACACTCGCTATGTTGGCACGAAAAGATTTTCTATCGAAGGTGGTGATGTCCTTTTACCGATGCTTGAAACCCTCATTCAGAACTGCACGGCAATACAGGCTAAAGAAATCATGATTGGGATGGCTCATCGAGGCCGAGTGAATTTACTTTCTAATCTTATGGGTAAGGGTCTAGAGTATATTTTTGCCGACTTCAATGGTCCTACTGAGATGACAGAACCTTTGGATGATTTTGATGGTGATGTAAAATATCATTTAGGATATACAAATACAAAAGACACTCCCCATGGCCCCTGCAAAGTGAGTCTAGCCTACAATCCTTCGCACCTTGAGGCCGTTAATCCCGTTCTTTTAGGAATGGTTCGCGCCGCCCAACGCCGCAGAAAAGATACAGCTGCCAGAAAAACTGTTATTCCAGTTTTGATACATGGTGATGCGGCTTTTGCCTCTCAAGGAGTTATTTTAGAAACTTTCCAAATGGCTCAAGTCAAGGGATACACGGTGGGTGGAACAATTCATATTATCGTAGATAATCAAATTGGTTTTACAGCCAACCCAGAAAGTTCTCGCTCTTCTTTTTATTCCTCAGATGTGGGAAAGGTCTTAGCAACACCGGTTCTACATATCAATGCCGACGACCCAGAGGCTTGTATAAAAGCTATGGATATGGCTTTAAAATACCGTCAAGAATTTGGTCGTGACATTGTGATCAACTTAATCTGTTACCGACGTTTTGGACACAATGAGGGTGATGAACCTGCTTACACTCAGCCTTTAATGTATGAATTTATTCGAAAGCACCCCACGGTTCGAGAGA
>DAIRER010000585.1:0-1092 GCA_036795495.1 Pseudobdellovibrionaceae bacterium
CTACAACCAGTTAAAAAGAGACCTAATATGGGGACAACGAATAAGTGCACTTTGTTTTTTCTAAATTTTAAGAATCTCAAAACGTACCTCCATTGAACTTTGAAAGATAGACTTAAGTCTTATCGACTGAAATTAAAAAAACTTTAATGATTTTGTTCCCAAATAGCGATTTACATATTGTTGTATCAAAATGAAACGAAATCGCTGGCTAATTGAAAAATTGAATTTATGAATGCGTTTGGAAATCTTTCTTGATTGTTTTAAAATCACAAGATCTAATTTATAGGAACACAAAAAACTTTTCAAAAAACAAATAGGAGGTTTTATGAAAAAAGTTATTTTACTTATACCCTGCTTACTTTTGATTGCAGGACAAAGCTTTGCTAGAGGGGGTGGCGGATCCGGTTGGATGTTAGGCTTAAGTCTAGCTCCCTCAAGTCTAACTGTTGATAATCCTTCACCAGCTTCAGACTCGAATGCTTCAGCAATGGAGCTTGGTGCTAAATTTGGAATGGTCATGCCTAACGGTGTTTTTCTAGGTGGACTTTATAACAACAGAACAACCAGTGGGGATTCTACGTATCCAACAATAGGATCTATGGGTTTTGCAGTTGGTTATCATAACAATGGTTTTTTTGCAGATCTGGGATATTTGTTGAGTGGTACTTATGAAACTTCCTCAAGTTCAAAATTAACAGAGGGTACTGGTATTCAAATAGATTTAGGTTACAATGCCATGATTAACTCTAATTTTTTTATGGGTTTTCAGATCAGCTACGTCACTCAGAATTACAAAAAAGCCGAAGTGAGTGGTGTCACCGGGGATACAGATAATAAAATAGCTTCTATGGGGCCAATGATCAATTTAGGTTTAATGTTTTAATTTATCCCCTGCCAATTATGAAAGTTTATTGTATTTGAAATACATAATTGGCAGGATTTAAGTAATTCACTTTAGAGTTTCTGGACTTGTGATGTTTTGATTGGTCCTACCTTTGAAAGTCAATTTTAGGCATTTTTTCAACAACGCCATTTCGATAAATAAAAAAATCTACATTCTTTGATGAATACATATTTCGACGAATTGTTAAT
>DAIRER010000153.1:0-5358 GCA_036795495.1 Pseudobdellovibrionaceae bacterium
TCATACCCAATTATAGGAATATAAGCCCTTCGCCCCCTAGAAAAGAATTTTGACTTTGTGAAAGAATAATGAAAGAATAATGAAAGAATGAAGCTATCACAATATTTTCAATATACTCCTAATATTTCATATTATGTCTCAGAAATTTCAAAAATAGAGGGTCGCCTGCAGACGGCTTCGTTTTCTGTTGATCATCGATTATCTCTTTACCAACAAAGCTTAGCAGAGGCGTCCTATTATTCAACTAAGATTGAAGGAAATCCCTTAACCTTAAAGCAGGTTACAGAATCTATACGTGCTAAAAAAAAATACAAACCAACTAGAAGTGTTAAAGAAGTTATAAATTATGCCAAGACTAGGCAATTTATTTTTGATCCACAAATTCATTTTACTTTAGATAATCTTTTAAAATCACATGACATTTTGTTAAATGGTATTGTTCTTAAATCTATGCGTGGAGTGTGTCGAACTTCACAGAATGTGATTAAAGATGCATCCTCAGGTAAGATCGTTTATATGCCACCAGAACACAGCGAAGTTCGATGGCTTTTAAAAAATTTGATTCAACTTTGTCACAGTCGTAAAGATAGCCTTATAGTTTCAGCCCTGTTTCATTTTCACTTTGAGTCCATTCATCCGTTTATTGATGGGAATGGTCGTTTGGGTCGATTATGGGCCAATCAAATTTTATTTAAAGCAGGGTTTACCTTTGTGGAACTGGTCGCGATTGAAAAGTTTCATGAAAATCATCGAAAAAAATATTATGAATCACTCCATCAACTTCAAGGTGACTTGTTTTACAACATATCACCGCAGCTTGATTTAACCCTTTGGGTAGAATATTGGCTAGAAGGATTATTGTTTTCTGTTCAGGAGGCCGAAGCAAGAATTTTTAAAATACGTAATTCTGAAAATTTTGATATGCTAGAAGGTCGTTTGCAACATTCTATTAAATTATTTCAACAACATAAAAAACTCAGTGCAAGTCAATATGAAGTTCTATTAGGAGTTGCTCGAACTCAGGCTGTTGCAGATCTATTGAAATTAATCAAAGCTCGTTTTATTAAAAAGGTCGGCGGTGGTAGGTCTACAGTTTATGTATATATTAGCCAGATAAAAGTCTAGAGCATAACACCGCAACATGTAAGACCCGCACACCAAAATAAAAATCCCACTGAAAATATCTATGATGGTGAATAAATATAAATATAATCTGGACTTTATACTTCTCAGGCAAAGACCGAGAAGTTGTATATTCTTTTGTCAAGGAGTCTAGACTATGAAGAAACAAGAGACCTTAACTTATTCTTATCAAATTGAACTTTCACCTGGTCCCACATTAAAACCAGAATGGATTCGTTTTCAAAAAGAAAATCATTTAACGAACCGCCCTGATAATCACCTTAAATATATTTCGGATCTTTTAGTTGGAATGACTTACTCTCATTTACATGAGTTTTCAACCCCCACAAAACCAAATGAAGATTCTTCTTGGAAAAAAAATTTACATCAAAGTTTAAATCCAATATTTCATTTGTATAAAAAATCATCTGCGCGTTTGAAAGACCTAACATCCTCATTTGTTCCGTCGCCCACACACCCTACTCCAAATGCAATACAAGAATTTGAAAATAACTTTTCAACAAAAATAATTACTTTTTTTTCTCAAGATCAAGTTTCCTTAAGTAAAATGACTGGCCTTATCGAAGATTTAAATCAATTAGAATCAAACCTAAAAAAACCCTTACTTTTTAATTTCTCAATTCAATTTTCTGATAAATTTGTAGATCTTTTACTGACGTTTCAAACTTTTCTATTTCAATTAAGAAGTCTCGTTACAATTAATTATAATAATTTTATTGATGACCTGTCTCAAGAAGGCCTCTTGATGGATCCTTTAGGTGATTATTTACCACAGCCTGAATTTATTGTTAATGATGCTGTGATTTATTGGAATTTTAAAAAACTCGCTCGCCCCTACTCAACACAAACACAGGTCATGAAGCCCGAAGTCCCAGGATCAGTGAACCGTCTTTTGATCGAACCTACTGAATTTTTGTTTAAAAAATACAATCATAATGCCTATTATTTGATTCAGAATATTCCCAATGGAGTACTCAACTCACTGACACCAAATGGACTCGAAGAAACGCTTTATTTGATCACAATGGATTGGCTTTTAGGGTCACCGGCAAGTCTATTATTTAAAATTCGAGAAGAACTTTTTGGAGTTAAAAACTCCTACGAACAAATCTTTTGGAGTGATCGAGAAATTGTAAACAATTACAAAGCTCACAAGCTGATTGTTCAATGTTCTTTGGACTCAAACCATATTCAATTTATGGCTGCTTAACACTTTGATTGAATTTTTTATTAAAAAACTTTCGTAGAAAGTAAATTACAACCAACGCTAAAAGTGTTGAGAAAAGAATTATCTTAAATTCTTTCATTTTTAAAAGTATAGATTCACCATGTATTCCAATCAAGTAAATCTGAGTTGGAACACTAATGGCCGCAGCCACTCCATCAATCAATAAAAACTTCCAGACTGGAAATTTCATCATTCCGGTTGCTAAATGCCCTGGAAAACGTAATCCCGGAGTAAATCTAAAAATTCCACAGGCATAGGCACCATAACGGTGAGTCCATTTTTCAATTTTATCCCAACGCTCTTCGTTAAGAAATTTTTTAAACAGTGGAAACTTCAGTATCTTTTTTCCCCAAAGACGCCCAAGGGCATAAATAATAAAGTCACTGAGGAGAACAATAAAAAATGCAAAAACTGCTGCGGTTTTCACATTTACGGCAGGAGCCCCTTCATAGGGCGGAGGGAAAAGTTGAGGATTATTTCCAATAAAGGCAAGAAGTCCCACACTGATCAGTGTGATTTCCTCGGGCAATGGAAAACCCACAGCAGACAATAGCATCATTCCAACAAAAATGAGATAAATCATATTGGGTTGGTAGGCATATTGAGATAAGAATTGAAAAATAGGTTCTTCAGCTATATTCACGCTTTACCAATATGACTTATTTTAATAAAAAAAAGTATTAACTACACACTGTGCTAGGGAGATTTTTTGAAAGAGGGTTCTCAAGTTCAACAACACGGCGGATTTGAATACGGAGTTAAGCACTTCTTAAGTCCTGAAGAAAATCTATTATCTTCGACTCTTCAATCTTGTCTTGACTTAAGTCTTAAAGACTCTAGTGAGCTCATTCAACTGGGCTCCATTTATATCAATGGAAAAAGAGTGCTTAAAGATTTAAACCTAGCTGAAAATACCTACATCCGAGCTCATACCAAACCCCGACGTTACAAATTTCCAAAATCAACCGAACTGCTCATACTCAAAGAAGAAAAAGATTTTTTAATAATCAACAAACCCAGCGGTATTCCCGTGCATCCCACCGTTGATAATTTTGAAGAAAATTTAATTTATTTTCTTCAAAATAAATTAAATACACCTCTTTATATCACTCACCGATTGGATGTTCCCACTTCTGGATTAATTGTCTTTGCTAAAACGCAAAGCTTTCAACAGTATTTCAACACTCAACTGTCCCTGGGTCGGGTAGAAAAAAAATACAGCGCCATCACTTTACCTTCAATTACCGGTGTTCTTAGCTCTCAAACTTTTCCTATTACTCTTCAACATTGGATGGAGAAATCTCCAAAAGCTCCTAAGATTCTGCATAATTGTAACTTTTCTGATTCACTCTCCTGTGAACTTCAAATTGAATCAATACAAACTTTAAAATTAAATTCATCACAAGAAATCAATACTTTTTTTGAATTACAAATTCGTTTAATAACAGGTCGAACCCATCAAATTCGAGCTCAACTGTCCTTTTTAAATAGTCCAATATTGAATGATCAAATGTACGGAGCACCCATTTTAAATGAATCAGAATCAAAATTTATTTCAGATTGGCTTAAGATAGAACCCCTTGGCGAATTTATTGCTCTACGATGCAATGAGATCTCTTTTGAAGATCCCATCCATAAAAATAAATTATTATTTTCTATATAGAAGCATAGGTCAGAAGTGATATGCTGTTGTCTTCTGGAGACAATGGAACCCAATCTTTTTGACGATTTGTTAATCCCGTTTTGTTTTCAACGCCGATGCTGATACTGAAATTACGAGAGAAATTAATATCCAAACCCAATCGAGCAACCAAATCTGTTTTTAAATTAGATTTTGTTCTTTTATCCGCGGCATTAAACCAAGTGTCTTCAAAACCCAAATAAGGTCTTAATCCAAAAACACGACTTAAACTTCTTTCGCCTTCTATATAATGCTCCAACTTAATCATTTTTGTTGAGGTGATCATATTTCCTCGAGAAGTATCCTTATACTCATTTTGCTCATAAATATAAAAATCTGGTTTAAAATAGTAGCTCCACTTCCATTGATTCATTTTGATTTTCGCTGAAAGTTCCGTTCTAAAACCCATCAACATT
The DNA here is from genome assembly GCA_036795495.1 of Pseudobdellovibrionaceae bacterium. Lineage (GTDB taxonomy): Bacteria > Bdellovibrionota > Bdellovibrionia > Bdellovibrionales > Bdellovibrionaceae > DAIRER01. Next base: position 4,469 of record DAIRER010000153.1, read on the forward strand.
TTAGAATCATAGGCTTGCTGACTTGTTGGAAGATACAGCCTTAAACCTCCAGAAACTAGAATAGAATCAAAAGCCATTAAGCTCGAGTTACTATAGTTGATAAATAAATCTAAGGGGATAAACTTCATAGTACTTTGACCCACGGACATATAAATAAATGGAGTTCTTAGTGCCAAACGCTCAATGGAGTTCAGCTTGTAGTTGAGGCTTAAGTAGCTATAACTAAAGGCCTTCGTATCTTCTTTTAAATAATCTCTTCTTTTGATTTCGCCTTCATTGGGCTTTGAAATTGAGGCGATTCCCCAAAAACTGGCTCCCCAGGGAGAATCTACGATTTCTAAACTTTCTCGCGAAGTGCCTTGCGGGGCAGATGTCGAAGGGGCAGAGGACTGAGCTAAGACCGTTGCTGGGACCAGAACCAACAAAGCCGAGATAAAAGAAAAAAGTTTATTTTTATTCATTTTTCACCTTTTCATTATTTTTAAAGAACGAGTTCTTCGCTCTCAATTATTAAATTTTAGAACATTCAACTCAAAGAAGTCGAATTCATAGCACCACCTAAGAAGATGAGTCTATTATCACAACAAAATCCTAACGCAATAGTAATTTTTTCATGCAAAGGCTTGGCCTGAACCCACTTCGGAACCATTGATATTCACTTTATAATAAATCGGTGCGGCCTTAGCAATCATCGCACTGACCCCACAGTATTTTGTCATAGATAGGTTTACAGCTTTTAAAAGCTGCTCCGGCTTCAACTCAGAAGCCCCTTGAACATCAAATAACAAATGCACTTCTTTAAAAATCACAGGATGTTCTTGGGTTAGACTCGTTTCTGCTGAGACATTACATTTAGTAAAGGGCTCTTTGAATTTTTTTAATAATGAAAC
>DAIRER010000154.1:0-5353 GCA_036795495.1 Pseudobdellovibrionaceae bacterium
TGCATTTTCAAATCTTGAAAATCGAACTCTTGTAAAAGTGGCTAGAGGGAGGGTTTAGAGGGTGGTGAATGGGGATATTTTGACAATTTCTTCTTTGGCGGCAACAATTTCGGCCTGAACTCGGGCCATTTTCATCCGGATGCGGGACTGTGCGGCGGGACCGCAACGGGGAATTTCGAGCAGAATGCCGGATTCAATGGGGCCCATCTTGGTGAGGATGTCCGGATCGGTGGCTTGTTTTTGGGCTTTCCAGAGCGGTACAAGCTTTTGAAGCACCTTGAGATTTTTCTGTCTCTCTTTCAGCTCGGCCAGCTTTTTAATGAGGCGACGCAATTGCGCTTCTTTCCTTTCAATGCGAAGCCTGATGTCTTTTAACAGCTCTGCATTTTGGATGGGATCTGAAAGATCTTCTCCCTCATCAGCCAGAGCCTGAGCATTTTCGAACTCCGTTTGAAGCTCTTCAAATAAATGTTTGAGATAGGAAGGTGGGTGGCGCTGCGTTTCAATAAAAGCAACATAATCACGGGTGATCCCTGCAAAATACGCCAGTTGCAACTGAGAGAGTCCATAGGACTCCCTAAAATTCTTAATCCAGGACATAGCAAATCTTCAATAGTTTATGCGAAGAAAAATAAGGTTCCCCAATTCGCCAAAAAAAATTAGCGCCAATCGGGGCAATTGAACGCAAAGCCATTGAGAATCCACGAGCAGGACGTACTCACACTTTTTTACATTTTGAAAACTATGTGAGAACTTTTCTCACATAGTTTATTTTTTTGAAAAAAATGTGAGGGGTTTTCTCACACATTTTTAATTTTTGAAAAAAATGTGAGGAAAGACAAGATTTCGCTGATACCACGCAAGTATGATCATCATCGCATCTGAATACAATGTTGCATTTGCCCAGACTTTGGGAAAACATACCGTTTGCACAAGAACCCAAATCCGTCAATCCGAAGGAACCTAACCTGCGATTTATTTCCCTGGCGCAGAATCGGCGCAACCGGATGGATTTTGGGCCCAGTCTCCTTGTAACGTCAAAATAAATTTCCAGGAAATATCCCCCCCCCTGAAAACAGGCCCCTTACCTCCTACCCTTCCCCTTGAAAACACAGAGTGCCAAAATTTGGTGGTTTGGGAAAGGAAGAGTTGATTTGAAAGGTAGAAGCCACACCTTAACTTTCACGTATCACCCTGTTTAAGATAGAACTCAGTCGATGATTTCCAGATCACACCACTTGAGGAATTTGTGTTCTCAGTTAGTAGCGCAATTCAAATTGCGCAAGTCACAAGCAGAATAACATCCTATTCATCAATCGATTAAAAAGACAGCAACTTTAGGACATGCGGATATTTACGAGTTGTAGGCAATTTTATTTGACAGTCTTAAATTAATTGAAACTTTTAAATGAGCAAGCAAATTGACCAGCATTACATTCCAAGAGTGTATTTGAAATGGTTTCAAATTGACAGTGTTGAAAATAAAAGCTTTGTTTATTGCATTGATTTTTCAAACAAATTCAACACAAAAGTTCAAAGGAAAGGTTTAAACGATCCTATATTTAAGAAAAAAAAATTTTATAACGACAGTAGACTCATTGACCCTTTTTCAATTGAAGATGTTTTAGGTAAAGAGTTTGAACCAAAGTATGACAGCATAATTAAATCCCTTGAATTCGAAACCTCGCCATCAACTCAAACAGTGGAGGATCTAATGACATGGCTATACATATCAAAATTGAGAAGTCCCTATTTTCGCAGCAACACTGAAAGAGTTTTGGACAAAATAATTAGCATCACAAATGCTTACAAACAACACGTTCCAACTGAGAAGGAAAAAGCAGAAATTGATTTATATATCAAAAGAAAGTCAAGAGAAGTTCATCTCAATCCTTTCTCCAACAAGAAGCAAGCACAAGAACTTTTGAATTTACATTTTGAAACATTAAATGGAAAGCATTGGAGAATTTTAAAATCAAGACCGGAATTTCCTTTCTGGACAAATGACAACCCAGGGTTTTCGCCTAATAGAAATCCAATGTTTGCTAAAGACAATCCATTTCATCAGGTTATGGAACTTAATGAAAATTCAATCATTTTATATGTTTTGACACCGAGATATTGTCTTGAATTAACACCATTTGAGGAAGGAACACCGCATGATGTTTGTGCATTTAACATGAAAATTAACTTTGAGCAAGCAAGCCTTGAACTAATAGATTACATAAACCAAGGCGTTTTTTATTCACGTTACAAGCTGATAATTTCAAACTCCAAAGAGTTGCTAGAGACATGTGTAAAAATTAAACCCAAATAGATTGACCGAGAAAAACTGCCTACAACACGTATATTTGTTCAAAAAGGGATTTTGTGCCAAATTTTGGGTTGAAGTGCTACGCAGGAAATTCAGTGGTAGATTGAAAATGAGTCACTTCGCAACCCTTTCTGCACAAATATACCGGGCGATATAAGCCATTTTAATACAGATGACACACAGACACGGGTACTTGGTTGATAGCAATAAAAGACGACAACACATTTTGATATAAGAGAATTAAACATGTTTAGATACAGCATTTGTGACCCTTTCGTTCAGGAGCCGATTGAGATGGGTGACACTGAGAAGGAAAAAATTCCGGAAATTCTAGCCAGCTTCCCCTGGAAGGATATGCTCGACAAAATTGACAATGCCGGGGACCGGGAAATTCATTTTTCACCGTCAATCGAGTTTGAAAACAAAACGAATCGACATGGATTGTCTATTTCTATTATTGACGAAAGCGAATTCTACATTTTTTACAAAAGACCCAAACTCGTGTCCCGTTTCTTCGGACTCAAAAAAATTATGGATGAAGATTACGTAACAGATAAAACCGGACAAACCCTTAGCGATGTTGCCGACGCCGTTACGGCCTTGATAAACAACGATGTAGCGACACTTGAGAGTAGATGGGGATCGTAAACCAGCATACAACCCGGCCGAAAAGCCTTTGCCTGGGTTTCTACTGTTTTAATTTAGTAACTTCGGTTCAAAGATGGATCAGGTGGGACGGTCTCGTCCTTTTTACACGTATCATTTCGCTTCCATACAAATCATTGGCGCACAGGGACTACCCAGCCGATAAAAACAAAATTTAAGAGATGAATAAATTGAAATTCTCAAAAGACGAAGGCTCTGACTTCTATAAGGAACTGAACGAGAGAATCGAACAGTACTTCTCTGAAAAGGGTATTCACAAGGCCGGAAATAAGACAATGATTTTCAAGATCATACTCTACTTCAGTCTTGACATTTTGTTTTATGGTCTTATGATTACAAGTACAACGAACGCAGGTTTTTTTACCTTCTATCTTCTTATGGGACTTTCAGTATTATTGACGGCTTTCAATATTTCCCACGATGCCGCACATGGAGTAGCGGTTAAAAGTAAATTCTGGAACAAAATTCTGTTTTCAGTCAGTTTCAACCTCCAGGGCAACAACGCCTATGTCTGGGGGAAGAACCACAATGAATCTCATCACCTTTACACAAACATTGAAGGCAGCGACATTGACGTTTTAAACAACCCATTGTTCAGAATGACTGAAAGTCAGGAGTTGAAATGGTTTCACAAGTACCAGTTTCTCTATGCCCCTTTCTTATATCTCCTATACTCCATCAACTGGTTTTTCTTCCGTGAAACTCTGATGCTGTTTAATTTTTCCAGTAGAACCATAAAAATTGAGATCCCGAAAGATGAAATAATCAAATTGGTTATGTATAAACTGCTCTACATAGGGTATATGATCATCCTTCCGGTTTACGTATTGCCATATGGTTGGCAGACTGTTTTGATGGCATTTCTGTTGAATCACTTTATGGTTTCAATAATCTTTGTCGGCGTATTGGGTGTTTCACACCTATCTGATTATGTTGAACATCCCAAACCAGACCAAAGCAACAAGTTGGATATGAGTTGGCCAAAACTGCAAATGTGCACCTCGATTGACTACAACGCAGACAGCAAATTTTTCAACTGGACATTGGGTGGTTTCAATGCTCATGCTCTTCACCATTTACTGCCCAATATTTGCCACGTTCATTATTTGGAAATTCTTCCGATATTCAGAGAGTTGGCACTGAAACATGGTCTGAACTACATGGAAATGCCATACAGTAAATCCTTAGCTTCTCATTTCCGGTTTTTAAAAGGAATGGGTGCCGAAAAAACTTTCAAACCAATACCCTTTGCGTGATAAACATGTTCATATCGCCCAGGACAGCGAATTGCTAAAGACCATTTACAAACAAGTAGATGAGCAATTGATTGTCGACAATCATGCGTTTTTGCGCATGATCCTGGTTAAATTCTTTTTCTACTTTTCAATTTCGGCGTTTGCATACACACTTCTGTACCTGGTTCACAACCCAACTTATTTCATCCTTAGCTTCGTATTGTATGGATTTGCGTCGCTCTTATTCGCATTCAACTTTTCACACGACTTTTCGCATAACACAATATTCAGGGATAAAAAACTGAACAACCTTTGCTTTACTCTCATTTACACATTGGTTGGTGCGCATGCTGAAGCGTGGAAGCAAAGGCATATTAACTCACACCATTATGCTCCAAATGTTGAAGACTACGACTCTGATTTGAGAATAACGAAACTGATCAGGGTTATTCCGAACAGTGAACATTTTTGGTACCACAGATTTCAACATTTATATGCCCCCTTTGCTTACACGACTTATTCGCTTTTTTGGGTGTTTGTAAAGGACTTTGTCATTCTGTTTTCTAAAGACGAGTACACCAGAAAGAAGGACTTCACGTACCATTTTTCATTTTGGACACAAAAGGCATTTTACATCACCTTCATTTTGGTTTGTCCTTTGGTGCTATCACCTCAGCACTGGTATATTGTTCTGACTGCTTTTGTCATTATGCACCTGGCACAGTCGTTGTTTTTGCTTTTCACCTTCTTCATGACGCATCATGTTGAAAAGACAGAATATCCTGTAACAGACGAAAATGGTTTCATAAAAACATCATGGCTAATGAACCAGGTCAAAAGTTCAAACGATATGCATCCTTACAGTGAGACCGCAAATTTTATTCTTGGCGGTTTTAACAATCATATTGCCCATCATTTATTTCCACATTTTCATCACATTCATTATCCCAGACTCAACAGAATATTATATGAGATTTTAGCTCAACATAATATTGAACCGAATCAAACGACGTATTGGGGAGGACTTGTATCTCACTTAAAACTACTAAGACGAATGAGCTATTCTGATAATAAAAACGCCCAATAATCGAGTAGCCCGCCCCACCATGCAAAACATGGCAGGGAGAGGCTCTCACAC
>DAIRER010000155.1:0-5344 GCA_036795495.1 Pseudobdellovibrionaceae bacterium
GCAGGGATCGGAATAAAACCCAATAAAAGAATTTTTTCTTTTGGAAACATAAAACAAAAAAGTAAAATCAATCCTGAAATGGCTCCAGAGGCTCCTAAAGCCTTCAAACTGGAATCACCAATTAGATATGCAGAGACCAAGACATGACTGAGAGAACTGACAATACCGGCCACTAAATAAAACTTTAAAAAAAATCTTTTTCCTAAAACCATTTCAATCAATGAACCAAAGTTAATTAAAACGTACATATTTAGAAAGAAATGTAAGAACATATTGTGAGAAAAAACAGAGGTAAGTAATTGCCAATAGCGCCCGTCCAGAAGGCCGTCCCAACTGACTAAAAAATGATTCTCCATAAAGTCTACAGGCAATAGCCCCTCCAAATACCATAATAAAAACACTATGGTATTTAGAAAAACAATTGCTGGAACGAGACGTGCCTTTTGAAGTTTCAAAAATCTTATTCTTTATTCTTTAGACGGCTGTCGTTTTCAGAAATAAATTTTTTAATATCTTCTGCAATTCCTAAAAGTTTCAACCACTGTTCTTTATAAAGAGTCACAGGAAATCGACCCATTCCATAGATGGAAAGAGCGCCCTTTTCACTGACCTTCATGGATAAGGTCCCTGCAGAAGCTTTTTTGCTTTTTAATTGTTCATTTTCAGCTCTGAGTCGTTCCAACTCTGCTTTAATATCCTCTGACATAAGAACCTCCTTTTAATTATTTCCAGAACGGATCAAATTTAAAGCAGAGCCTGCTTTAAACCACTTGATCTGCTCAAGATTGTAAGTGTGTACCAATTCAATATTTTCCGATGAACCATTGTTGTGTTTAACTTTCATCATCACTGTTTTTTGAGGAGCGATTTCCGACAATCCCACAAGGCTGATCAAATCATCCTCTTTAATTTTTTCGTAATCTGATGGATTTTTAAACATCAAAGCCAATACACCTTGTTTTTTTAAATTGGTCTCATGAATTCGAGCAAACGATCGAACGATCACCGCAGAACATCCTAAAAAGCGAGGTGACATAGCCGCGTGCTCTCGCGAAGAACCTTCTCCATAGTTTTCATCACCTATAATGCACCAACCATGGTTTGCTTTTTGATAGGCTCTTGCAATTTGCGCAAACTCAATCCCTTTTTCTTGATTGATTTGATTTTTTCCTTTTCCAATTTCACTTGTAAAAGCATTGTCGGCCCCTAAAAGCATATTGTTAGAAATATTATCCAAATGACCCCGATAATTTAGCCAATTTCCACCGGGAGAAATATGATCCGTAGTGCACTTCCCCTTGGCTTTCGCTAGGACATACATCTCTGTAAAGTCTTTTCCATTCCAGGCTTCAAAAGGTTTTAAAATTTGCAGCCGGTCTGAGGTCGGAGAAACGCTGACTTTTGCTGTTTGTCCCGCAGGTTTTTGATAACCTTCTTCATCTAAAATAAATCCTTTGGCCGGCAATTCAGGAGCGACGGGAGCTTTTAATAATTTTTTACCTTTTGGCCCCTGGATTTCATCTTTCATGGGATTAAAATCCAAACGTCCACTCAATCCTAGTGCCATCACAACTTCTGGTGATCCGATAAAAGCTAAAGTTTCTGGATTGGAGTCATTGCGCCCACGAAAATTACGATTAAAGGAGGTAAGAATTGTATTTTTCTCTCCTTTTTTCATATCGTCCCGCTTCCACTGCCCAATGCATGGACCACACGCATTGGCCAAAACCGTAGCCCCCACTTCATTAAAAATGGCCATCTGTCCGTCACGCTCAATCGTTTTCTGAATTTGTGTGGACCCAGGAGTTACCAAAAATGGCTGGGGCATTTTTACTCCCACTTCCATCGCTTGTTGCGCGACAAAGGCCGCTCGGCCGATATCTTCATAGGAAGAGTTCGTGCAAGAGCCGACAAGGGCTGATGAAATATTAAGAGGATACCCTTTTTCTTTAGCTTCTTGAGCTATGGCACTGAGAGGACGAGCGACATCCGGAGAGTGTGGTCCCACCAAATAGGGTTCAAGAGTCGATAAATCAATCTCATAAACTTCATCATAATATTTTTTTGGATCAGTGTAGACTTCAGCATCGGCACTTAAAATATCTTTATTTTTTTGCGCAACCTCTGCTAACTCATCTCGACGAGTCGATTTTAAATAGGCTACCATACGTTCATCAAAGGGAAACACAGAACATGTCGCCCCGAGCTCCGCACCCATATTACAAATTGTAGCTTTACCTGTGCAAGAAATTGAAGAACAACCCTCTCCGAAATACTCTACAATTTTATCCGTACCACCTTTTACCGTCAGCATTCCGCAAATTTTTAAAATAACATCCTTAGCTGAGGCCCATCCATTGAGTTTACCTTTCAGATGGATTCCAATCAGCTTTGGATTTTTTACTTCCCAAGCCAGACCCGCCATAACATCCGAGGCATCCGAACCACCCACTCCAACGGCCAACATTCCAAGCCCGCCCGCATTTGGAGTATGAGAGTCCGTTCCAATCATCAAACCTCCAGGAAACGCATAGTTTTCTAAAATGACTTGATGAATAATTCCAGCCCCTGGGTGCCAGAAACCAATATTGTATCTAGATGAAGCCGAAGCTAAAAAATCATATACTTCTTGATTTGATTTTTTAGCATTATTCATATCAACTTCTTTTCCGACATGCGCTTGAATCAAATGATCACAATGCACAGTCGTAGGTACGGCGGCCTCATTTTTGCCAGCCAACATAAACTGCAATAAAGCCATTTGTGCCGTCGCATCTTGCATTGCTACACGATCAGGTCTCAATAAAAGAAAACTAGAGCCTCGGGTTAAATCTTGATTATTAGGATCATCCAAGTGACCGAAAAGTATTTTTTCTGCAAGTGTCAAAGGACGATTCAGACGTTTTTTAACTTGCTCGGATCGAGTGCGACTTTTTGAGTAGACATTTTCAAGCATTTCTTTTGTGGTTTCAATTTTTGAGGCCATAAAAAATTCCTTTTTGGTTAATGAAATATCAGGGGGAGATTACCTATAATTTGATGATCAAGGATTTCTGGCAACATTAAAATTAAAACTGTCTCTCTGTGTCGAAGAGGAGTCTAGATGACAAAGAGCAACAGTTTACCATAAACTCCACGCCAATATGAATGAATTAAGAAAAATTTTCTTTAGAGGTCTATTTACTTTTCTGCCGATGGCTTTAACTATCTACATTGCTTATGCCGGCGTAAGCATCGTTGATAATTTACTCGGAGCAGCCCTTCGAGCCGTTTTACCCATCTACATTCCAGGTCTAGGTTTTTTACTGACCATTCTCATTATATTTTTACTGGGGCTCCTTCTTAATAATTTAATTGCCGCAGGATTCTTAGCCAGTATTGAACGCCGATTGACTCAAGTTCCTTTTATCAAAGCGATATACTCACCCCTTAAAGATTTGATGAACCTTTTTTCTAAGGGTGGCGGTCCTGAGGGTCTTAAAAGCGTCGTACTTGTAAATCTCCCCAGCGGTGGAAAAGCCCTTGGTGTTGTGACTCGTGAAGATTTTGAAGATCTTCATGCCATCAACAATCAAATTGAAGATTCTGTCGCTGTTTATATTCCTTTAAGTTATGCTTTGGGAGGTATCACTTTAATCATGCCAAGAAACCAACTGACTCCTGTCGACATTCCCATTGAAAAAGCAATGAAAGTAGCCATCACTGGTTGGGTTAAAGTGGAACCTCACGGAATTCCCAAAAAGTAATATTACATCCTGCGTAGATCTGTCCATTTTTTTAACCAGGACTCAATCTTTCGATCTGAAATAAAGTTCACATCTTTGGATAAATTGAGGTCCTCGATTTTTGTTTCTATTTCTTCACCATTAAGTCCTTTTAAAATAGAAAGTCGATCTTGCTGATCCAATAGAATTCTTTGACCCTGCTCTGAGAGAATTAAATTTGAAAACTTTTGAGATAATTCACAGTTTTCACAAAACTCAGGAACTCCCAAAAATTCAAAAACAACAGGATGGGGTTGATTCAAATTTAAAACCTTCCCCATTGAGGTAAGTGTGTCTGATTTCTTTAATAAAGGACTTGTCAAAAGCGAAAATACAATTTTTGATTTGTTTTCTAAAAAATCTTTTTCTAATAAAGACGTTGAAGAATAAATATCAGAAATCTGAGGCATAAAATTTTCAAGATAGGTATTCATATCCTCTATACCCATTGCCTTTGAAATCCAAACCAACAAACCCAAACCTCGAAAACTGGTTCTTGGATCTTCAATTCCTATTTTTTTTCTTAGAGAAAGGCTGAGTAAATCCTGAAAACTTTGAATATTTGAGACCTCTAATTCCTGATTTGCAATAAAAGTATAAACATTCCAAGAAAGTGGATAAAAATACTCATTCACCAGAGCCGTTCGAACTTCATTTAAAAGTGAAGAGGATTCCAATCCATGTTTTTTCCAATGAATTTCAGAACTCGCGCGACTGATATCATAGGAGTTTAATCCTATGACAAGATCCGCGCCTAAACTTTCACCTTCGATTTTAAGTCTTTGAAGTAAAATACTTGAATCGCTAGCTTCAATAAATTCTACACGACAATGGCAATCTTTTTCAAAAATCTGAGCCAATCGTGGCCCGGGACCCGACTGCATTGAAAAACTAGAAAGCGTAAAAACTCTTAAAGCCCTTTGGTGCAAATTATTGTCCGAATTCTCACTTTGATAATTGAGAGCAAAAAAGAAAACAAAAAAAACAACAAATAAAAAGACTACAAAATGTCGAAGGCCATGACTTACCACCAAACACCTCGATGACGTTTATAAAAATAATAGTCCATTCCGATGCATCGTCCGGCTCCAATCCAAGCGATCAAAACATGGGTGGTCATAAGTAATTTAAACTGGTCACTCATATGAAAGGGAGAAATAAAAATATAATTTAAAGATAATAAAAAAGCCAACAGTGCCATGGGACGAACCACATAACCAATTAAATAAGAAACACCAATAGCAAATTCAAGCCCAACGATGATAAAAGATAAAGTCTTCCAATGAGAGATCAGATCTTGTGTCAAAAACACCTTATACCAATGAGGAGCCATAGATTGAGGTAACCACTCAGAAATCTGATCTGCAAGTTGCGGGCGAAATAAAAAATCACTCTTAAACTTCAAAAGTGCAATATGAAAATAATAATATCCTAAATAGATGCGAACAAATGCCACCGGAAAAAGATGGCCCACATATTTTATACTTTCAAAAAATGACAAAATCATAAAATCAGTCTAACGTGTCCCCTCTCTTAGGGCAATCTTTTGCTAAAAAGCAGGTCTTGCATTTTGGACTTCG
>DAIRER010000156.1:0-5340 GCA_036795495.1 Pseudobdellovibrionaceae bacterium
TTGAAAGGTTTCCATAAAAAAAAAAAATTGATTTTGATATTCAAATTTTTTTTCTTTAATCACGCTACTTACAATAGAAGTAATAGTGCTCTTTGTTTCGGATTGAGAGGTATGATTGCTTTTTAATTTATAATCCAGCATGAGATCACGAGCAATGTCGTTGATCCGTTGAAGAGACAATTGAATAAGCTCTTTGTGTGAATCTGGAATAGATTCAATTTTGGATAAAACTAAATTCAATGAACTTAAGGGGCTTCTGAGATCATGAGAGGCTCGTTGGCATTTTTCAAGTAGTTCTTGATTGTTTCGTAGTGAGTTTTCAAAGTGGGTGGTTTCTAAGGTGAGTGTTTTCATCGGAGAGTCCTTTTATCCTTTGTGAGTGAAGGGTTTCAAAATGGAACCGATTTTTTCTTATGCAAGACTCTTGCCAAGATTTTTGGTGTCAAAATATTTTAGATCTCTTAGAAAACGTTTTTTAAATTTCTTTGTGACGCGCGACCTAAGGATAAAAGACCGATCAGTAGGGTTAAAAGGGGAAGAATCAGAAAGGTGAAAAGGATTATATTATAATCCACTGAAAATTTTGTTTTTAAAATCAATGTGGTCAGAATAAAAGTGGGAAGAAACGACAAAAATGTTCCAGTGAAGGCCGAGGAAAGTCCTATAATAAAAAACTCCTTAGAGATAAGGTTTCTTAAATCCTTAGGTTCCGCACCTAAAACATTAAATAGTACAAAATCTTTTCGTCGGGTCTCGGCCTGGGTCATTGAAGAAATTAATATTAAAAAAAAGCTCATAAATAGAGCCAATAGAGCCATTCCTAAAAGGGCTTTTTGAATGGAATCAATCATTTTTACCATTCTTTGAACAATTTCACTGACATCTATAACTGAGATATTGCCAAAACCAGAGGCAATTTGATTTTGGATTTTTGGCTTTTCATTGTCGCTCAAGGAACCAATAGATGCTAACCAGGTTTTTGGAGCCTCATCAATGATTCCTGGCTCAATAAGCGCAAAAAAATTCGGATCAAAGGTCGTCCATTTTACAACCCGAAGGCTTGTGATCCGTGTGAGTATTTCCACCCCTTGAACATCAAACTGAAGTTCGTCCCCCAGCTTAACCCCCAGCCTCAGGGCAAATTCTTTTTCAATCGAAACCTCTGGAGTGTTTGGGTCTCCATCAAACCACTGGCCTTGAGTTATGGACTCTGCCGTGGAAAGTTGATCACGAATGCTTAAATTAAAGCCACGGTTTCTAAAGCGGGCATTGACTTCGTCCTCGCGCGTTTGAAAACCCACTTTATCCGGAGCCCGTTCAAAAGAAGATTTGTTTACAGAAACTAGACGAGCCCGAATGAGTGGTGAAAGGGAACGCAAATGAGCTCGGTTGAGTTCCAATTGTTTTTTAAGAGGATCAATTTGTTCATCCTGAATATCAAACAGAAATAAAGAGGGCAGAGCTGATCCAAATTGAAGCTCCTGGGAAATGCTTTTTTGAAGGTGGCTTAAAAGACTCATAAGAACGATCGATAGGGATATAGATATATAGGAGGCTCCCATCATCCAAGGATTACGGGCTATATTGAGCAATGAATGTCGAGTGGTCCATTGTTGGCTTTTGATGCGGGTCAATAGCCAACGGAGAATCAGCCCAAATATAAATATAAAAAATAAAACAACAACCAGTCCCAAAGTAAACGAAAGACCAATTTTATAGGATTGGCTTAAAAAAATGGAGAGTAAAACAAACGCAATAACACCAGGAAAAAGCCACAATCCATTTAATTTAAGAGATTGATCTGTTGATTTTCCCTCGGAAAAAAGTTGTTTAAGGTCTGTTTTAAGAATGGTCATAAGAAGCGGTAGAGTAAAAAGAATAGAGATTAAAATTCCAGAAAATGAGATGAGAATTAAATGTCCCCACTGGGGTTGGGGCTGAATGGCCAGCATCGAAATGTCTTTCATGATTAAAGACAATTGTTGAGATAAAACAAAACCCAAGATCAAGCCCAAAGGCAATGCAATAAAGCCAGGTATAAAAATTCGAAATAAAAAAACCAAAAGACCTTGGGCCTGAGTGAGTCCAAGGGCCGAGAGAATCGCGATTTCTTTAAGGTGCTTTTGAAGGATATAAAAGACCAAAAAACTAATTCCAAAAGAGGAAATCACCAAAGAAATCAAAGAGGCGATATTGAGATAATCTAAAATATAATTTGAAAGTCTTTGAGTTTGAAGGCTGGCTCTTGTTGGAGTGGTCACATCAATCTGAGGGTCTTGTAGCTTTTCAAGCAACTGCAATCGCAAATTTTCAGACTGTGATTCCATAAGATCAAATTTAAAAAGTAAAAAATGAGTTAGCGACGCGCCCGTAGCAATCAGTGGAGAATTTTTAAGATCAGAAATAGAAATTAAAACCGTCGGTGCCGCTTGAAATCCCCGAAACGAAGACCCTTCTTCGGAGACTAGAAGATCTTGAATTTTAAATTGGTGTTCCCCAATTTTTATAAAATCTCCCACATTTAAATTCATCAATCGAGACAGTTCAATAGAAATATAAGCTCCAAATGGGGGGAAGTTTTTCCAAAGATCAGGTCCTTGTTGTGCCCCTTTGTTTAAAAAAACAAAACTTCCATAAAAGGGCCCCTCTTTAGAGAAAGCGCGAACTTGAGCTAAGCGTGAGCGATTTGAAGCAGACAACATCGTCACAAACTCAGCACCTGCTGCGGATTGAAAATTCATAGTAAGAGTTTGCTGAATCTTTGTCATTTCGTCGGAGTTCAGAGCCCTTCGAGCTAAAATTGCAAAATCAGCTCCGAGAATATTCTTAGATTTGGCTTGTAGCGATTTTGCCATACTGGATTTATAAAAATCGACAGTGATTAACCCCGTTAAACCAAAAGTAAATGCAAAAATTAAAAGCAAAGTAGTTCGGCGATCCGAAATTAAATAGCGTAAGGCTAATTTGATGATGGATTTCAAACGAGAACCCCATTGTGCATTTCTAAAATACGATCACATTTTTGAGCCAGCTCTCGGCTGTGTGTAACCAATATAGATGTGACCTTGCGTGACCGTAAGGTTGAAAATAAAAGATCGATCACTTTTTCGCCCGTTTTTTCATCCAGGCTGCCACTGGGCTCATCGGCCAGAAGGAGTTCGGGTTCAATCACTAAAGCTCGAGCGATGGCGACACGTTGGCCCTCTCCTCCGCTCAACTGATGGGGGAGGTGATGAATTCTATCTTTAAGCCCTACACAATCAAGCATGTTTAAGGCTTTAGATTTTATACTTTCACTGTTGTTTTTGCTGTTGTTTTTGCTGTTGTTTTTGCTGTTGTTTTTGCTGTTGTTTTTGCTGTGACTTATCTCTAAGGGGAGCATCACATTTTCAAGGGCTGTAAGATGCGAAAGCAAGTGGAACTGTTGAAAAATAATTCCAATTTTTCTTCCGCGATAGGCCACTCTCTGGGCTTCAGAAAGGGCAAAAAGATCTGTGGATCCTATAAGGAGTTGTCCCGCATCGGGCTTATCAATTCCAGAGAGAATTCCTAATAAGGTGGACTTTCCACTGCCTGAGGGGCCAATAATAGAAACAATTTCACCAGAATCTACTTGGAGTGAAAGATTTTTTAAAATTTCAATACTTTGATCACCTTGACGATAGGTTTTTATTAAATTTGAAGCCGATAGGATCATATATTATCCTTTAATATTTTAAATACAGTCTCTGCAATGATTTCATGTCCCTTTTCATTAGGATGTATGCCATCCGATTGGTTAAGTTTTGGAATTCCTCCCACGTCTTTAAGTAAAAAAGGAATTAATGGGATTTTGTATTTTTTTGAAAGTTGAGGAAATATTTTTTCAAAATCTTGGGTGTAAGTATTTCCATAATTGGGAGGCATTTTTAAACCAGCCAGTATCACTTTGATTTTATTCTTTTGAGCGAGTTCAATGGTTTCTGAAAGATTTTTTTCTGTTTCTGAAATTTTAAATCCTCGAAGGCCATCATTAGAGCCGAGAGCAAGAATTAAAACATCTGGTTTCGATTTTAATAACCACTTCAATCTAGAAAGTCCCGAGGCCGAAGTGGATCCACTAATCCCCGAAGGGATAACCTGGATATCCTTTTTGCCGAGTTGATGAAATTTGGATTGAATGAGGTGGGGAAAGGCAAGCTCTTGCGTTACGCCATAACCCTCAGTGAGAGAATCTCCCAGAATTAATATTTTTAAAGCATGAGCGGGAGGATGGTTGGATAAAATCGTTAGAATTGTGAAAAGAAAGATAAGTTTATTTTTCATCTTGTTATTTAAATAAAAACTATTCATAAAGTCAAAGACGCGATAGGATGACTCAAGGAGAATAAAAATGTCATCATTCAGTTTTACAACTTTTGAAGCTATTTCTTCAATATGCTTTTTTTTGGCGATTCTGCATACATTTATGGTTAAAAAATTCCAACATCAAGCTTTGCGCTATCCCGAAGGTTCTGTTGGAGAAAATCTATTCCATTTGTTGGGAGAGATCGAAGTTGTGTTTGGATTGTGGGCTGGTTTGTTTATGTTGATTACGTATTTTTCGATGGGTGGGGTCGAAACAATTAAATATTTAGATCAACGTAATTTTACAGAACCCCTTTTTGTTTTTGTCATTATGACGGTTTGCTCGACAGATCCTATTTTATCCATTGTAGATCAAATTATTCTTGGATTCTCTCGGGTTTTGCCCCTCACTCGATCCATGGCTGTTTTTATTTCAGCACTTGTTGTGGGTCCCCTTTTAGGAAGTTTCATCACGGAGCCTGCCGCAATGACCGTGACCGCTTTATTTTTATTAAAACATTTTTATAATGGAGCTATTTCTGAGCGCTTAAAGTATGCCACCTTAGGTTTACTTTTTGTGAATGTTTCTATCGGTGGCACTTTAACTCCCTATGCGGCTCCCCCGGTACTCATGGTTGCCGGTGTCTGGGGTTGGGATCTACAATTTATGCTGACCCATTTTGGTTTTAAAGCCATTTTAGCTACGGTGATTTCTGCTGTTTTAGTGGCTTTTGTTTTCAAAAAAGAATTTAAAAAAATTGAGATTGTTAAAGATGCAGTAAATAAGATTAAAACCCCACTTTGGGTTTCATTTCTCCATCTTTTTTTTCTGGGATTAATTATTATGAATGCTCACCACGATGTTGTGTTTATGGGGCTCTTTCTTTTCTTTATCGGTGTGGTTACTGTGACGAAAGAATATCAGAGTCAACTTAAGATTAAAGAGTCCTTATTGGTGGCTTTTTTTCTTGGTGGTCTTGTTGTATTGGGTGGCCCTCAAAAATGGTGGCTTCA
>DAIRER010000157.1:0-5323 GCA_036795495.1 Pseudobdellovibrionaceae bacterium
AAACCATGAATGGCCATGGTTCGAGAGGCCACGCTGGTCGCTTTTTCTCCTTGAGCTTCCTTTGCTTGAGTTTGGCTTTTAGCTTTTCTATTTTCATACACTAATGAAATTGCTGTAAAAATATGGATAAGGATGGCTCCCACTAAAACAAACTCTGCAAATAATATCAGGGGATTTGTAATCAGTTTGTGGCTATATTCGTTGTAGGCTTCTGCTCCTTTAAAAAGAAGAAAGTTTCCCAACATATGTGCAGCCAAGAAACCCACCCATACTAAACCGGTTAAACCCATTATATATTTTCTGCCAATCGAAGAACGTAGAAAAGCCATCATGAAATACTCTTTCTAAAAAATTAAAAAAATGATGAGTAGTGACTTGTCTAAAATAAGATTATATGAACAATTAGACAAGATTTACAAAAACAGAAGAGACACCGCATTATTTTTGGAGGGCTTTATGAAAATATTTGTCTGCCTCAAGCAAGTTCCTGACACAGAAGCAAAAATTAAAATTAAACCGGATAAATCTGGCATTGACCCCACTGGCGTCAAATGGGTTGTGAATCCCTACGATGAACACGCCATCGAAGAAGCCGTAAAACTCAGAGAAAAAAATCCTGGAGCGCAAGTCTGGGCCCTTAGTCTAGGTCCTAAACAAAGAGTTGTTGAAAGTCTTCGAACAGCCTTAGCCATGGGTGCGGATGAAGCCATTGTTATCAACACAGACCAAGATCTAGATTCTCAGTCTACAGCAAAGGCTTTAGCACATGTGCTTCGTAACGAAGGTGCCTTTGATCTTATTCTCACGGGTAAACTTGGAATTGATGACAATCAATCTTCGGTCACACAAATGCTCTCTCAATTTCTTGAATGTCCCCACGTTAATGTGGTTTCAAAGATTCAAATTGAGGAAGGGAAAGCTCTAGTTGAACGGGATATTGAGGGTGGTTCAAAGGAACTAATAGAAATTCCACTCCCTTGTGTTTTGGGAGCGAATAAGGGGTTAAATATGCCTCGATATGCAAGTCTTCCTGGAATTATGAAGGCTAAAAAGAAAGTCATCAAAGAAATTGAACTTTCTTCTTTGGGACTTACGCTGAATAAGTTAACAACTTTTTCTAATTTTGAACTGCCGGCTGAAAAACCACCTGTAAAATTTCTCACTGGGGATTCCTCGGCCCAATCTATTCAATTGGTCCAATTATTACGCGACGAAGCCAAAGTATTATAAAGTGTTTTAAGGTATAGTGAGGTAAATCATGTCTAAAGCTTTAGTGTTTGTAGAAGTTCATAAAAATGCAATTAAAAGAAGTTCTCTTGAACTTCTTCAATTTGCAAAAAAATCAAACTTATCTGTATCGGCTTTTATGTACGGATCTTCGGCACCAGGCCTTACAGAAAAGGCAGCACAAAATGGAGCCGACGAAATTCATCTATTTAATAGTTCGACTTTTGATAAATATAACTCGGATCTTTTTCAGAAGGCTTTTTTAAAAGTTTATGAACAAACGACTCCACAGTTTGTTTTAGCTTCAGCCAGTTCCATTGGAAATGACCTTTTCCCCAAAGTGGCGGCGCAGTTAGGTGTTGGAGTTGCTACAGATTGTACAAATTTAGAAATTGACGGCGGAACAATAAAAGCACGGAAACCCCTCTATTCAGGAAAATGCACTGCCGAAGTTACTTTTGCCTCAGAAAAATCTTCAATTGTTGTAATGAGAGCGAATCAATTGCCCGTTGAAGAAGTCAGTTATAATTCTTCACCTAAAGTAATCACCCATTCTATCGATGAATCAGGGTTGAGAACGCTTATAAAGGATATCGTTAAGGGGACCTCTGAAAAGCTAGACCTTACAGAAGCGAATATTATTGTCAGCGGAGGTCGAGGACTTAAAGAGGCGGGTAATTTTAAACTACTTCAAGATTTAGCCGATGTCCTAGGAGCCAGCGTTGGGGCTTCTCGTGCTGTTGTTGATGCGGGCTGGGTTCCACACAATATGCAGGTGGGACAAACCGGAAAAACAGTGGCCCCCTCATTATATATTGCCGTTGGTGTTTCTGGAGCCATCCAACATCTTGCTGGAATGACGGGGAGTAAGGTCATTGTTGCGATCAACACAGATCCCAATGCTCCCATTTTTCAAAAAGCAACCTATGGAATAGTAGGTGATGCTTTAGAAATTGTTCCCAAGTTGACTGAAGAATTTAAAAAAGCCATGAGCTAGAATTAAAAATGTTTTTTAGGCGGTATGTTTTAGGACTTTTAGTATGGATCATCTACAGATCACTCTATGCCACTTGGAAAATTGAGTACTTTGAATCCGAGGCCTTTAAAGAGTCATTACAAAAGCGAGAACCTCTTGTTTTGGCTTTTTGGCATGGCGATGAAATTCCATTAATGAGCACATCAAAAAGATATCGCGCGGCCGTTTTAGTATCTAAAAGTAAAGATGGTGAAATGATGAATACGGTCATTCGTCTATTGGGTGCTAAAACAGCACGAGGCTCATCATCGCGAAGTGCTGTCAGTGGATTAAAATCTTTAGTCCGCTTGGTTAGGCAGGGCTATACAGCCAGCTTTGCCGTGGATGGTCCCAAAGGACCTATTCATGTGGTTAAGCCTGGTGTTTTTGAGGTGGCTCACCTGATTCACGGAAAAGTTGCTGCGGGCTCTTCGTGGGCGGATCGCGCTTGGCATTTTCCAAAAGCATGGAATAAGGCTTTTTTACCCAAACCCTTTGCCCGAGTGCATATCCACTGGTTAAGTCCAATTGATTACTTTCAAAATGGTCAAACACCCAAGGACGAAGGTCCAGCCCTTATGTTAAAAAATCAACTGATGCAAGCGAGAGCTCAAGCAAAGTTATCTCTTGAAAAAGTCTAAAAATATAAAGTTCATAACTAGTTGCGTAGTTTAAAAAGAGATCTATTGATCCGCCTGACTCGCAATGTTAGCATTTTTTTACAGGAGATTAATATGAAGAATTTTTTTTCGATCTTTCTTTTAGGTGGACTTATAGTATCTCAAAACTCTTGGTCTGCAAAAGAAACGGATGTCCTTGCGACCATAGGTAGTAAAGAAATAACCGTTAAGGAGTTTAATAAACGTTTTGAAGAGGTTCGAACTCAAAGCATAAATCCACCGACAAAAGAACAATTTTTAGAGGACACTGTTCGTTATGAAATAGGTGTTCAAGAAGCTGAAAAAAAGAATGTGGCAAAAGATCCTGCAGTTCAAGAACGGTTTCGCCAAGAGCTTTATAAAGGACTTCTAGAAAAAGAACTTTCGGCAAAAATTGAAAAGATTAAAGTCACAGAAGAAGAAATGAAAGCCTGGTATAAAGAAAATCCAGAGATTCGCACTCGACACATTCTTGTTGAACTTAAACCCGGAGCGACAAAAGAGCAGCGCGCAGAGGCTCGAAAGCGGGCAGAAGAAATTTATTCTGAAGTTAAGAATAGCAAACGACCCTTTGAAGAATTGGTTCGTATTTACTCTGATGATCCCATTACAAAGCAAACGGGTGGAGATGTTGGATGGCAATCTCGGTTAACTCTTGTCCCCACTTTTTATAGTGCCATTTTAAAAACAAAAATTGGAAGTATTGCAGAACTTGTAGAAACACAGTTTGGATTTCATATCATTAAGGTTGAAGACCGAAGAAGTTATGAAAGTGCAAACTCCAGACAAATTCGCATGGCCGTTTTCGATCAGAAGCGTAAAGACATTTTTGATTCTTACTTTTCTCAACTTAAAAAGTCTTACCCTGTTAAAACAAATACAGCTCTTTTAAAGTAGGTTCAGTGAACTTTTTTCTTCTTTTATTTTTGAGTGCAGGTTTTTTGTCATGCACTCAAAATAAAAATAATCTTTCCTCACAAGTTGTGATTAAAGTGAACCAGCAGCAAATCACCTTGCAGAGATTTTCACTTTTGGTGGCCAGAAGACTCACAAAAGCTCCTGCTTTTGTTGCTAAAGATCCTCGCTATGTTGAAAAAATTAAAGAAGAGGTCATGGCTCAATTTATTTCCTATGGACTTATTCAAGATTGGGCTCAGGAAAATAAACTTTCAATATCCTCAGAAGATCTAGAAAAAGAAATTCAACGTGTTCGTCAAGATTATCCTGACGACCTTTCTTTTCGACGCTTTTTAGCTAACGAAGGGCTCTCCTTCTCGGATTGGAGGACTGAACTCAATCAAAGCCTTTTAGAAAAAGCTTTTTTTAAACAACTTCGATCGAAAATTCCACAACCAACAGATAAAGAAATTAGCATTTATTACGACGTCAATAAACTTCGATTTAAAACAAAAGAGCGTATTTGGATTCGTCAGGTTGTTGTTTCTGATCAGGTTAAAGCAGAAACCCTCCTGACTGACGCCCAAAAGAAAGACCTCTCCGTCATTGCTTCACGCTATTCTATTACTCCAGAGGCTAAAAATGGTGGTTTAGTAGGTTGGATTGAACAAGGAACTGTGGATGAGTTTGAACCCCTTTTTAAAGCCCCTCTTCAAAAACTACAAATTATAAAATCCCCAACTGGATTTCATATCATTAGGGTTGAAAAAAAGAGTCCTCCCGGCTTTTTACCACTTTCTGAAGTTTCTGGAGTGATTTTAAATGAACTTCTTGCTCAAAAAGAGCAAGCGGAGTTCCTAGCATGGACAGATAGACAGCTTCGAAATTCTCGTGTATTCAAAAATACGGCGCTAATAAGTGCCTTAAAAATTGAAACCCGGAGTGATGTCAATGAACCCAATCTTTTTCGCCGCTAGTTTTCTTTTGAGTTTATATACAACCACAGTTTTTGCCGTTGAAAATAAAACCCTTATAGATCGTGTCGTTGCGATCATTAACTCTGAACCCATTCTCTTGTCTGATCTTAAACTGGTAGAAAAGAACTTATCGAAGCCAGGCCTTATTGATGAAACTTTAATTACTCCCTACAAAATTGAAGATTTAAAATCAAATACAAAAGCACAACTCAATTATTTAATTAATGAAAAACTTTTATCTACTGAAATAAAAAAATTAAACCTTTCTGTTTCTGCTGATCGAGTTGAACAAGAAATCGCCTCTATGGCTAAAAGGGCTGGGGCCAGTAAAGAAGACTTATTAAATGCCATACGTTCTCAAGGAATTTCAACATTAGAATACAAAACCTTTTTAAAAGATAAAATAGAGAAACAAAGCCTTGTACAACAAGAAGTAATTTCAAAAATCCGAATCTCAGATGATGAAATTTTAAATGAATATTTAAAAACAAATAAAAAAAACAATAATAAAGTAAATGAGTTTTCTTTGGCACACGTTTTTTTTAATC
>DAIRER010000158.1:0-5314 GCA_036795495.1 Pseudobdellovibrionaceae bacterium
ACTATAGAATTAAAAGTAAAATAAAGGAGTCCTTACAAGTTCTTCAAGATGATCACTATTAGACTGAAGATCTTTAGTGATATTGGGTGTTAACTCTGAGGTTTGAATAGAACTCGTGGGCGATTCGGGTAGGAAAAAAGAAGCATCTCCACCCGAGGGATCTGTGTCATCACTGGCAAAGGCTTTTTGTAGTGCCTCTCTTGCTTTTTGAAGGCTTAGGGGATCTCGAGAGGGCTTTTTGCCCCCTTTGATGGTTACTAAATTTGAGTCCTCTTTTCCAGAGTTTTCTGTATTCGATTGTGAATGTTCTTTTTCTTCGGGGGCTTCTTTTAAACTTTTATTATGTTCTCTTATAATTAATGTGACGATTCTTAAAATTTGAGGGCCACTCACTGGAGCAAACAGTGCATATTCCAACTTCATGGCATCTAAATTTAAATTTGAAGACGTCATTTGTGATTCAGCAAAGCCAATCACGTGGATAGGCAAAACCTGCTTCAAAAGTTTTGGTAATATTTTAACTTTGGGATGAGAGTGATCCGATGAAATCATCACAAAAGTGGGTAGGTTTTGAATTATATAGAGTAAAGCTTTTTTAAGGTGCGTGGCTGAAGCAATTTTCCAACCCCTATTTTTTAGAAATTGCTCCGCGCCTTTTAAAGAGTTGTCGCTGTTTTTTAAAATAAATAAATGTTGAGGAGCCGCCTCGTCTAACAAGAGGGATGAAGAATCTGTTTCTTCAATTTTAGTAGGACTTGAGGTTGTTTTGGTCTCTTCACTCATTTTTATTTAAGTACACCCACTTTAGATTCTTTTATTTCTTTTAAATTTTTCTCGGCTTTAATTAAGCTTTCTAGTTTCTTTTCCATTTTTTCAAACTCTTCATCAAAGTTTAAGTTGTTTTTAATGGTTCCATCTGGATAGGTTTCTACAAGTAATTTTTTTAAAACCTCATCGGGTAGATGTTGTGATAAGGCTTCTCTAAATCCACTATAAAACTCTTTTAGCTGAGAAATCATTTTACGAATTTCTTGTTGGATGGTGAAAATATCATTCTCAAGCAGTATCTGCTCAATACTTGCAAGAAGAGTGTTTTCATCGGTTGGCTTTTCTAATAACTTATAAACACCGATATCTACAGCTTGGATAGCTGAATCTTTATCAATGTAACCAGAAAGTAAAATGACTGGAAAATGAATGCCTTTTTTAAAGACTGTTTTAACCATTTCTACACCACTCATTTTGGGCATATTAAAGTCAGTAATGATAAGATCAGGGATTGGATTATTTTTATCATCAAATTGAACAATAAATTCTTTTGGATCATTAAAGCATTTTATTTGAGCAAAATTGGATAAAACTTCTTCATAGATTTCTAGGATACCACTTTCATCATCCACAAGATGAATCAGGGGTTTATTTGGAATGTGATTTGACATGGATTACCTCTTTTAAAGATTAACAAATTGAAAGATAATTAGGATTTACTTTCTATAAATATAAGAAACTTTAGCCAAAGATCCTGACGCGAAGCATCTAAATCACCATAAGAAGACATACTGTAAATTTTCTATACCTATAAGATATTCTTATGTTGAGAAATTTTACCTATGAATTTTTTATACAGAACCCAAGTTTTATAATTATTTTAATTTAAGAAAATTTCATTTTTTTCTTAACGTAAAAAAGACAAAAAAAATTAAAACAACTCTTGAGTTTGTAGCAAAAAATAGATGAATATCATGATCAAAGATTTCAATGACGAAGTTTTGACCCGGGGGGGGATATGAAAAAATTAGTTGAAGGCGGTAGATCAGTATCATTAGAAGGTCTTATAGTAATGCTTGTAATTAGTACAATGTCATTACCAGTAATGGCCGAAGGCTCTCGTGTTTTAGTAAAAATGAAGTCTCAAGAAACGTTTCATGTTTCAAAAGAGGTTTTATTAAAAAAGACTAATTTGTCTGCAAAAGGTTTTCGTTTTGGATTTAAACTCCCTGAAAATTCCTTAGCCAAACTGGATATTGAAATGGAAGCCGATCTAGAGAATTTAAATAGTTTGGTTTTAAACGATGTTTCAGAATCTGAACTTCAACAACTTAGAGCAAACCCAGATGTTTTATTTGTTGATCAAGAAGTCATTCACCCTCTTCTTGAACCCCAAATGAGACCTTATTTAAATGCTTCAATAAATGCTGGCAAAAATGAATTAACTTCAAATGAAAAAACTCCTTGGGGGATTTTTGCAGTTAAAGCCATCGAAGCCTGGACTTTATCTGCTTCTGGAGCAGGCTCTCGAGTTTTGGTTTTAGATACAGGAATCGACCAAAACCATATTTCACTAAAAGCCAATTTTGAATCAGGAAAAAACTTTTTAAGTGATCCTGGTCAAAATAATCCGAATGATTTTAAAGATCTTGTTGGACATGGGACACACTGTGCTGGCACTATTGCCGGGGTTTTAGATTCTTCGGGATTTACTGGAGTCGCTCCTCAGGCCAAACTACTTATGGGGAGAGTTTGTAGCACTCAGGGTTGTTCAAATATTGCTATCGCCAATGGAATCAATTGGGGAATTTCACAAAAAGTGGATGTGATCAGTTTGTCCTTGGGTGGAAATATGTCAACACCTTCTGAACGTATGGCTATAGCAACAGCTTTAAAGTCTGGTGTTACAGTTGTTGCAGCTTCTGGTAATGATGGAACCAATAAGGTGTCCTATCCAGCCGCTCTTCCTGGCGTTATCGCTGTTGGAGCCGTAGATGCTGAACTTAAGAAAGCCAGTTTTTCTCAATACGGTCCTGAAATTTCAGTTGTCGCACCGGGTGTTGCTGTTGTGAGTACAGTTCCTATGGGAGAAGGCAGAGAATCTGAAGCCAAAGTCAGTGTAGAGGGTGTTTCTCGAAAAGTCAGTTCTACAACTTTTGGCGGTTCAGAGGAATATCTTGATTCTCAAGTTTCAGAAGTGGTTTTTGCAGGACTTGGTAAACCTGAAGAGTTTTCTAAAGTAAATGTAAAAGGTAAGTTTGCTTTAGTTCAACGTGGAGAGATTAAGTTTATCGAAAAGGTTCAAAATGCTATCGACGCTGGAGCTAAGGCCATTGTATTTGTAAACAATCAACCTGGTCTTATTTCAGGGGCTTTGACGGATGATAACTCTTCATTAGGTGTTGGGGTATTTATGATTGAGCAAACTGTTGGTGACGAACTGAAGTTAGCGTTAACTAAAGGACAAAAAGTTGAAATCAGTCTACGCACTTTGGTTACTGATTATTCGGCTTTTGCTGGAACGTCCATGGCAACGCCTCATGTTGCCGGAGTTGTAGCCTTAGTAAAGGCCGCTAATAGAAAATTAACACCAGGTCAAGTGAAGGCTCTTTTACAAAGAACAGCTACGCCCTTGGGTCCTAATGAAAAAAATCAATTTGGATCAGGTTTGATTAATGCTGAAAAAGCTGTGGCAGAGGCTGTTAAAATTTAGTTAGAGTTTTACTAGAAACTGAGTTAAGACTCCACGATTATGACCAAAACAAAAAAACTACTTGTTTTTGCATATCGTGGAGAAGCTCAGGAGTTTATCGAATCATTGAGATTAGCCCCACGAAATCATCCCTTTCTTAAGTCCTTTGAAAACGAGGACTTTTTTCTTTTAATAACAGGGGAGGGTGTTCAAAATGCCACCCGAAATCTATCTCTATTTTTAGCTCAAGAATATTCACAAGTTGAATCTGTTTTAAATTTTGGACTTGTTGGTGGGCTCGAAGACATTGAAAATCAAATATATCCCATTCGTACAGTCTATCGAAGAAATTCTATAGATATGGAATTTAAAAGTTTTACACTCAATGAGATTGGAAAAGACTGTATCACTTCCGATTTACGAGTTACTAAAAAAGACAAAAATCTAGGATTACAAAATTTTGCTTCTCTTGTAGATCGGGAACTTTGGGGATTGGCTGAGGTCAGTCATTTTTTTAAATTAACTTTAAAAAGTTATAAACTTATTTCGGATTTTCCTTTTAAGGACTCAGAAGATTCTATTGAGGCTTGTCAAAGGATCTTGAATAATTCTAAAAAATTCAGTGAGCAGTTGTTCTCTTATTTTGAAAAAGAGTTAATGATTCCATTGAAACATAATATTTCTGAAGTTGATAGCAATGATAAAATATTTAATATATTTTTAGACAGAATCATTGATAGGTCCCAAAAATACAATAATGAAATTTCTAAAAATTCATTTCATTTTACAAATACACTTTTGATTCAAACAGAAAAAACACTCGAGATTCTTTTTAAACAAGATTTAGAGGATTTAAATTTCACAGCAAAACTGAACTATGAAGAGTTTTGTGCAAAATCTTTGACTCCAAAGGTACGTGCCATGAAGCTTTTATCTCAACTGAACCAACTTCAAGATCCTATGCACTATAGAATTAAAAGTAAAATAAAGGAGTCCTTACAAGTTCTTCAAGATGATCAAATTGAGGTTCATTTCTCTGAAATGCTAGAAGATCCAACTTTAAGGATTTCATTTCAAGTTCGCAATCCTGAAGAACTAAAAGTAAAACTTCAAAAAATGGAACAATTTAAATCTGAGAATTACTTTGAAATATTTGAAGGAAAAATTGGTGTTTGAAAAAATTTATATCGAAAATGGATTAAAAGACCTTGAGGCTGTGGTTAAAATCCTAGGCCAGTTTCCTCGATCAAATGTAATTTATATTGATGATTTTGAAACGGTTTTTGGAAAAGTTAAAAAACCTTATCTTCAAAAACGAACAAATTTAAATTTATTTTTAGCCCAAAAAAAGGGAAGTCTAGTCAAAGAGGCTCCACGGGCCTATGGTCTGGAGGGTGATCCCCATTACTATTTCATTCATAGTTATAATTGTATTTATGAATGTAATTATTGTTATTTACAGGGGTATTTTAATTCACCCGATATTGTTCTGTTTCTAAATCATAAGGAGATCTTTGAAGAAGTTGAGTTGATTTCAAATAGTAATGAAAATGAAAACCGACATCCCTGGTTTCATTCGGGAGAATATAGCGACTCACTAGCTTTAAGTCACTTGACTGGAGAGATTGAACAATTATTTCAAACTTTTAAGAAAACGCCGAAAGCAAGGCTCGAGGTAAGAACTAAGTCCGTAAATATTAAAGAGATATTAAAACAGGACCCTCTTGAAAATGTTTTTATTACCTATTCACTTGCTCCCCATGATCGAATCATAGAAAATGAACACAAGACACCCCGTTTGAGTGCTCGATTGCAAGCAATGAAAAAACTGGATCAAGCAGGTCATCTTTTGGG
>DAIRER010000586.1:0-1076 GCA_036795495.1 Pseudobdellovibrionaceae bacterium
AAAAAGTCGATTGAAATTTCTAAGACTCATGCCACTTTGTTTTGCAAGTGTCGTTAAAGAAATAGAATCGAGCTCTTTGTCCATTAATTCCAATGCAGCGCAGATCCTCTGGTCTTTAATTTTCCCTGAAAGATGATCAATATATAAATTTTGTTTTTCCAAAGTGGCAGTCTCTAGGGAATTTCCTAAAGACTCAATCAGTGCAGAAATAAAATGTTGGACTCCTGAAGTTTTTTGATGAATCAAAAGATAGAAAATCAATTCTTTGGCCAAAGAATTGATAGGCATCGAGTACGGTGAATAACTTTTTCCAATATGTTTTTTCCAAGTTTTTTGATCAATCAACCATATTACGCGTTCTCCTGAACCTTGAGAAGAAGAGGAAAAGCTATGATCTAGATTTGGAGGAACATAAAGCATTCGTCCGGGTCCAGCTTTGATGTTCAGATCTTGAGTGCTTACTGTGATTTCCCCTTGTAAGGGCATAAAAAATTCATGCTCCAAGTGCAGGTGTCGGCCCACTTCGCGCGATGGAATTTTTTGGTGATAAATGCTTAATCCTTGAAATTTAGACAGAATATCTCGAGAGTTTTGCATAAATCTGAGTTTACATAAAAATGCATAAAAGGGAAGTGACTTCGGCCAAAAAAGGAAAGCGAGAAATTTATATTTTAAATATAACAGAATAAAGAAACGATTGTGAAAACCATAAGGGTAAAAAAACAATCAAAATAAAGGAGAAAAAAATGAAAAAGATAATGAATTTAAGTCTGAGCATGATGGCTGTCAGTGTTTCTGGGTGCAATTTAAATCCAGTTCAAACAAAAACAACGGAGGGTCGTATTATTGAATTTAAATCAGGACCTGAGGGTTTTGATACTCGGACTTTTTTCTATGAGGGAAAAAATGAGGTGATAGCGATTGATGCCCAATTTACGGAGGATTTGGCCAGAGAATCCATTGAGCACTTAAGGACTTATACAAGTAAGCCCATCACCTGGTTAGTGATCACTCATCCAAATCCTGATAAATTTAATGGAGCTTCTGTATTTAAGTCCAAGGGGGCTCAAATTATC